>JAZRSP010000287.1:0-9377 GCA_045651565.1 Victivallaceae bacterium
ATCATTGCAAGCAGCTTTCGTCGATATCGGCACAGAAAAAAATGCTTTTTTGCATTACAGTGACATTATGGAGTGTCTGAAAAATGTCTTCGAAATGCAAATTGCCATTATTGAGAGCAAAAGCGGTCTGTCGATAGATGAAAAAAATCGAAAAATCGCAAAAATTCAAGATGCAATATATCATAGAAGAAATAGAAAAATTACCGTGGATAATATTCCGGAATTTTTTCCGGCAGGCACTGAATTAATCGTTCAAGTTATCAAAGGCCCGATCGGAACCAAGGGGCCGAGAGTATCAGTAGATATAAGTATTGCAGGGCGTTTCCTGGTGCTTATGCCTTTTAATAATACCGTTGGAATTTCCAGCAAAATTGAGGATAAACAGGAGCGGAAACGCTTGAAAGAAGTTTTGAATAATTTGGATATTCCGGAGGATATAGGACTTATCTGCCGTACCATCGGAGAAGGCAAAAAAGAGGTCTATTTTAGAAGAGATGCAGAACTTTTGCTTGACGCATGGAGGAGTGCACAGGACAAAATTTCCAGATGCGAAGGGACTTTCGAAATTTACCGTGAACCTGACTTGGCGGCAAGAACTGCCCGTGATTTTATGACGGATGAAATTTCCGGAATTATTGTTGATGACAAGACGGCTTACCGAACTATCCATTCGCAATTAAAAAAATACGGCGGCCTCAAAATGGCAAGTAAGATTAAAGAATATCGAGGGAAAGAACCGATTTTTGATTACTTTGATATTAATAGGCAGCTATATCAATTAATGGGGCGGACTGTTTCGCTTCCGAGTGGTGGATATATTTGTATCGATGAAACAGAGGCTTTGATCGCAATTGATGTAAATAGCGGCCGGGCAGGGCGGAAGAAAATAGAGCAGCCGGAACTTATTTTGCGTACCAACATGGAGGCGGCAGAAGAGATCGCGCGGCAATTGAGATTGCGTAATGTCGGCGGATTGGTTGTAATTGACTTTATTGATATGAAAACAGAAAAAGATAGAGATTCTATTTATTTTTTGATGAGAGATTTAACCCGTAATGACAAGGCGAGAACCAAGGTGCTTCCGATCAGCAAAATGGGCTTGATGGAGATGACCAGACAGCGGGAGCAGGAGAGTTTGCAGAGTGTGATTTTCGATATGTGTCCTTACTGCAAAGGTACCGGTCATATGAAGTCAAGTGAGAGCATGAGCGTGGAAATCCAGAGAGAATTGCACAATATTACTCGTGATAAAAAATATAAGAATTCATTTTTGAGAGTTTTTGTTCATCCGGCAATTTTGCAGCACTTAAAGGAAGAAGATGCTGAAAATTTGGAAGAAATTGAGGATAATTCAAAATTACATTTGAGTTTCAGAGCGGATGATAGTTTGCATTTTGAGCAGTTCAGAATTATTGATGCCGAAACCGACGAAGTGCTTTATCCGCAAAATGAGGAAAAAGAATGAATTTATTCAAGTATCTCAATAGAAAAAGTTTCTCCGAAGATGGAGGATATATAGAGATTTGGAAAATTGCTTATCCATTGATTATTATGGGAGCAAGTTATATTATTTTGACCTTGACCGACAGAATGCTGCTTGCCTGGCATGATACTTTGCAAATGTCAGCGTCGGTTCCTGCGGGGGGCTTGAATTTCACACTATTCAGTTTTTATAGTGTAACTATCGGATTTACGGCGGCTCTGGTGGCTCAATATTATGGAGCAAAGGATAAAATTAATTGTGTCAGAAGTGCATGGAGTGCGATTTATTTGTCATGGTTTTTCTGCCTGATGATACTTCTTATTAATATACCTCTTGGGCGGTGGGCGATTCTCAATAGCGGTCATGACTCGGATTTGATTGAACTTGAATTGAAGTTTTTTTACAGTTTGCAGCCGAGCAGTTGTTTTGCCTGTATGAATGCGGCGATTTTCGGCTTTTTCTCCGGTAGAGGAAAGACTAAAATTATTTCCAAAGTCAATACCACAATGTGTCTTGCCAATATTGTCGTGGATTATATTTTTATTTATGGCGTATGGATTATTCCATCAATGGGAATTGTCGGTGCCGGATTGGCAACAAGTTTATGTTCCGGAATCGGTTGTGCTTGGGCGTGGACTGAATTTCTGCGGGAAAATCAGGAAGAGTTTCCGACCCGCAAAGAACGGCACTTCGATTTTGAAAAAATTAAGAAACTTGTCGTTTTCGGAAGCCCCAATGGTTTACAGGTGCTGCTTGGAAGTGGTGGTTTTACGATATTTCAGTTTATGATCGGCTATACCGGAAATGAGGCAATTACGGCTTCAAGTATCATTGTTACTATCAATAATTTAGCAATTGCACCGATTTTAGGATTCTGTGATGCGACGACAATTTTGACCGGGCAATATATTGGGAAAGAACGGAAAGATACCGCCGAAAAGGTTGTCTATTCTTCATTGAGGATGTTGACTCCCTACATGTTGATTTTGGCAATACTTTATCTTTTTTTCGGTGATTTCCTGATAAGTATTTTTAATGCAATCAGCCAGGAAGGCGAAGAATTGGCAAAGGTAAACTTCGCCGAAGCGGCAAAAATTGCCAAAGTTTTGTTGTGCCTGGCGGTGTTAAATAATGTTTTCGATACAGCACGATTTATATTTATAGGCGGTTTACGCGGAGCAGGGGATACAAAAGCGATTTTGTACATTATCGGCTGCTCATCGGTCTTTATTTTTATGCCGGGAACAATAATTTTGACCAGAATTTATCATCAGGGAGTAGTAGTTTTGTGGATATTCTGCGCTTTTTACATATTCTTTTTGTCTGCATTGCTTTTCTGGCGATACAAGTGCGGTGCCTGGCGGAAAATTAATTTAATTAAAAGGGAGGAGATATGATTAAAAAATTTTTAAGTTTCCTTATTTTGTTTTTTGTTGTTTGTGGTGTATTCGGGTTTAATTATCAGGATTATGTTGATATAAACAGCGAAAAATATCCCGATGCCAATGCGGTATTATTGTATGATTATAACAAAATAAGTTACAACTCTGATGGTGGTTCGCTGGAAACTGATGATTATTATATCAAAGTTTTGACCGTACAAGGCGTAGTTGATAATCGGACAATTCCGATTTTTTTCAATACATTCTATACCGATGTAGATGTTTCAGCACTTGAAATTATCAAATCCGACGGCAAAGTGCAGAAAATTGATGTAAAAAAACATAGCGAAATTGTAAGTGATTCAAGTCAGATAAGTCAAAATATTTATGACCCGGCAAATAAAATTTTGAAAATTTCTCTGCCGATGCTGGAAGTTAATGATATCATACATATTTGCGTGAAAGAAAATAATCGAATTTCCAGAATAAAAAATGTCTATTCTTTTATAAAAGTTTTGCAATCGGATATGCCGGTTATCTATTATGAATTAGTTGTCGAGGGCCCTAAAAATTGCCCCCTCAAAAAGACTCTTGTTAAGGACGAAGTTAAATCAACTGTTACCTTTACAGAAAAAAATGTCGAGGATAAGATTGTTTATACTTGGATTGCCCGTAATGTGCCGATGCAGATTCCGGAACCGGATTCGCCGCCGATGTATCTATTCAGCCAGAGAGTTTTAGGTTCAACCGCGGAGAATTGGGAAGAAATTTCTCGCTGGTACTACAATTTATGTCAAAGCCATTTGGAAAAAGTTACTCCAGAAATACATCAAAAAGTGGCAGAATTAACTCAAAATTGCAAGAGCGATATGGAAAAAATTTATGCGATTTTTCAGTTTGTGTCGCAGGAAATTCGTTATATGGGTTTGACTTCCGAAACCGAAGCACCCGGCTATGAACCGCATGATGTAAATATTACTTTCCACAACCGTTACGGAGTTTGTCGTGACAAGGCGGCTTTGCTGGTTGCCATGTTTAATTTGGCAGGTTTTGAAAGTTATCCGGTGCTTTTTTATGCAGGATACCCAAAAGACAGCGAAGTAGCCAATAACTATTTCAATCATGCAATTACAGCGGTAAAACTCAATGGTAAATATATTCTTATGGACTCAACCGATGAAACTACCAAAGAATTATTGCCGGCATACTTGGCAAATAACAGTTTTTTGGTTGCTCACAAAGACGGCGAAACATTGCAGTTAAGCGACAGTATTCCAAGTTCAGACAATCAACTTGCAATTGTGAATAATGCAGTTTATAACTCCAATGAAAATATATTGAAAGTGCAATCAAAATTGACTTTCGGCGGTATCAATGATATTATTTACCGTAATGCTTTATCCCGTTGGCCGAAAGGTTATGAGGAGCAGTATTTCAGTATGATTCTGCGGAAAATCAATTCAGGTGTGACTTTGAAAAAAGTTGAAGTTTTCCCGAAAGATATTCGGGATATGAATCAAGTTTTGGAGATTGTTTTAACTTATGATATAAAAAATTATCTTGACACTTCTGCTGAAAACTTGCAGCTGTTGCCGGAAATTGATTTGTTTGAATACATCGGTGCGACCAATATGATTTTGGGCAATATGTCGCTTGATGAGCGTAAATTCCCGATGGAACTTTTTTCAACTGCTGAAACAATCGAAAAAACTTTTATCGATTTCGGTAATTTGAATATTGCAAAATTGTCCTTGCCGAAAAACTCCGAATTCAATAATGATTTATTGGAGTTTAAGAAAAATGCAGTGAAAAACGGCAATAAACTTGAGATTGATTCCAAGTTCGCTTTGAAGAAAAATTTGATATATCCAGCTCAATACAAGGAGATTAAGGACAATATCAAATTGATTGAAGCAGATAGAGAAAATATTATTTTTCTGGAAATTGCCCCAAAAAACAGCGTTTATGATACTCGTGTCATAAAAGATATAACAATTTATAATTTTCAAGATGACTATAATTGGGAGAAAATAGCAGAGCGAGAGTTCGAGGTGCTGAATTATGCCTCAATGAAGGATAATGCCGAATTGCAGATATATTTCAATCCTGCCTATGAGAGTGTAGAATTAATTTCAGCTTATGTCAAAAACGGTGACCATATTCAGCAGATTTCACCCAATGAAATCAATATTATGGATCAAAATATCAATGCTCCGGCGTACTCTATCGGAAAAATTTATACTGTGAATTTCCCCAATGTGCAAGTAGGGAGCAAGGTCTATTATAAGTTGAAAGTTGAGGCAAAAAATCATCCATATTTTGCTTCACAGGAAATTTTCGGCTCTTTTGATTATATCGAGAGCAAGCAAGTTGAATTTCACAATGTCGGCAAAAATTTTAAATTGCTCTATGCCGACTTGCCGGATAATATAAAAATTGAAAAAACTGATAATAAAGTTATCATAAATGGCAAGAATTTAGTTGCTAAACTTCCAGAAATCGGTATGGCTCCCAATTATTTGTTTTTCCCAACAGTCTGGGCAAGCACCGGTAATATATCAAAATTTGCCGAGGAGGTTAATCAAAAAATCCAAGAAAAAGCTGTTGTGACTTGCAAGGTGAAAAAATTGACTTTGGAAATTACTGCCGACAAAAAAAGTTTGCTTGAAAAAATTCAGACAATTCGTGATTATGTGGCTTTGAATATCCGAAAAGTGAATATTAAATTCAGTGATTATCCTTTGGAATTTTCAACGCCGGATGAAGTTTTAAGTCGTGCTTATGCGACAAGTGCAGACCGAGCGATTCTGCTTCTGGCAATGTTAAAGGCGATTGAAGCTGATAACGGGTGTCATATTTGGCTTTTGTCAACTTTGCCGCATATTGATAATTGCAAAAATTTCCATCAGGAAATATTGACGGAATCTTTTACAGAAGTTCTTTTATTCAAAGAAAATCAATATATTTTAAACCACAGCAATCAATATGGGTTATTGTATGAACTGCCATTGGAGAATTGTTGCTATCTTGATTGCAGTGATAAGACAATTAAATCCTATAATGCGGCAAATCTTGCTGATCGCAAGAGAAATTACAAAATTACCGTCAATGAGGATAATTCAGGCGTGATTGAGGCGGTTTTTGTCTACAAAGGCGCATATTTCGGCTTGATGAATGAGCGTTATCAAACTGCAACCAAAGAGGAAAAACGCCGCTTGTTTAAGGACATGGCAACGGAAATTTCTCTCCGTGCGGAGATAATTGAGAGTTCTTTTATGCCGGATTGGCAAAAAGGTGAAGTGATAATAAAACTTAAATTGCAAGTTCCGAATTTAGTGCGAAAATCGGGTGAATATGCCTATTTTGAGTTGCCTGATTTTAAAATTTTAGGCGATTTTATCCGTTTGGGAGCAGAGAGCAGGGATAGTGATTACTATTTGAAGCAAGTTAATGCCTTTACTGAAACTTATGAGATAAAACTCCCGGATAACAGCATACTATTGAATCAAGCCCAAGAGATCTGTTACGATTCGGATAGGTTTAATTATATTTATAACTATATGTATAATGATGAAAAATCAATATTGAAAATAAAAAATTATGTTTATGCAGTAGAATCGATTTTGGACATGGAAGATTATCAGAAATTATTGAATTTAAACAATAAAGGTGATAGAAAAATACAAAAAACAGTAATTTTTACAAAAAATTTGAGAAAAAATTTGCAATAATGGCAAAAATATGCTATTTTATTGAGATTTGGTATAACAGAGTTTAATTTTTATAGGAGTAAAAATGAAAAATAGAATTTTTGTTGACGGTATGGAAAATATCAGTTTGAATAATGGACTTGTCCGCATCAACTTTAATAATTTAAACGGCAAAAATAATGATTCAGAAGTAACAAATGAACTTATTATGACCCCCGGAGCATTTTTAAAGGCTTTCGGCGCAATGGAAGACTTGGTAAATAAGTTGATTGCCGACGGTATTATCACCAGAAACGTCAAAAAAGATGTCGATAATTCCGCTGATTCTAACAACAAAAATGATAATGCTTCTCCTAATTTCGGATAAATTGATTTATAATATTATATAATAAGGAATATTTAGCATATTATGAGTACAGATAATAATTTAGACCAGCACAGAATGACGGCCGTTGAATGTATCAGCGAAATCGTCAAGTTGTTGCCGTCAGGAATTAATCTCGAAGCCTTTCTCCAAGCTGTAAAGTCGGAGAATAATTACGATTTAATTTTTGAGGTGTGCGAAAAATTGAAGTTGTCGCCGGAGAAACATGAGGAATCATCGCTTGATGAGTTACTTGCTTACTTCGGTGCTCCGGTGTTTTTGGAACTTAATAATGGTAATTTCGTCCTCTTCCTCGGAACCAGAAGAGCTCAATTGGCAAATCAAAGCAACATGTTTGCCATTTATGATCCATTGAGCAAAAGTGCCGGCAAGGTGATTTTCCTCGAAACCGAAAAGGTCGAAAAAGCCTGGACGAAAAAAGCAATATTTTTGCGTAATTTAAATAATCCGTCATATTCAGCTGATGGCAGACACACTGCACTTTATACTTTGACTGCCATTGCCAGACATCATGGAATTATTACCGATGTGAATGTTTTGCTGCATGAAAATGCTATTGAAGAAGATGAAGTTGAAGTTCATATGCTTCGCAATATTGCCAATAAATTGGAATTAAATAGCAAAGAGAGCAAAATTACTTGGGATAAATTGCCGAAAATGGGTAATGTTTTCCCCTTTATGGGATTTACCAAAGAGGGTAAGTCGGTGATTTTTTGCGGAATCCGTCCGCTGGATAAAAATGCTCCCGTCCCGGAAAATTCTGCTCCGAAAAATGATGAAAAAGCCGAGAATGATGTCGACAAAAAACAAGACGAAATTCTTACTCCCGATGTCGTAAAAGCAGATGATTTGGCAAAAGAAAAAAACAAAAAATCTACTGAAATTGAGTATGAACTTATACTTTGGGATCCATTGGTCAATGGTCAGAATTCTTCCAGAATGCGTCATGTGGATGAGAAGAGTTTTAATGAAACTATGTCTGATAAGGTGATTTTCTTTAAGCGTCATTATTCATTGCTTGATGACAATCAGCCTTTCGGTTTGCGTTGGTTTATCCCTGAATTTGTGCGTCAAAAATCCTTGCTTACCCAGGTTGCAATTGCAATTTTGGCAATCAGTTTGATTGGACTTGCAATTCCGCTTTTCTTTCAGATAGTGGTTGACAAAGTGCTTGTACATCAAAGTTATAATACCTTGATGGTTTTGGGAATTGGTGTGTCGGTACTGCTGCTTTTTAATGCGATGCTGGAATATTTGCAGAGTTACTTTTTGCTTTTTGCTACTAATAGAATCGATATTCGACTTGCGACTAGAACTTTCGCGAAGTTATTGAGTTTGCCGGTTGATTTTTATGAAAGAATATCTTCGGGTGTTCTGATTAAACACATGCAGCAGACTGAAAAAATCAGAAGTTTTCTTTCAGGAAGTTTATTCCATTCGGCATTGGAACTTTTTTCATTGGTGGTATTTTTGCCGTTTCTGCTTTTTTACAGTGTTAAATTAACATTGGTTGTGTTGTTTTTCACTTTACTTATGGCATTGGTGATTGCGGTTTTGATTAAGCCGTTCCAAGCGAGATTGGAAGAACTCTACATGGCAGAAGGTAAACGCCAGGGAATGCTGGTTGAAACAATTAACGGTATTAGAACTGTCAAGTCATTGGCACTTGAACCGACCCAGCAGCGCAAGTGGAATGATACTGCGGCATTTGCGATTACCCGTTATTTCAGAGTGGCAAAAATCTCCCTTACCGCCCGCACAATAAGTCAGTTATTGGAAAAATTCATGTTCATTGCCGTAATTTGGATCGGTGCAAATTCAGTATTTGATGGAGAATTGTCCGTCGGTGCTTTGATTGCTTTCCAAATGCTTTCCGGCAGAGTTACTGCGCCTTTGGTCAGAATTGTCGGTTTGGTGCATGAGTATCAGCAAACTGCTTTGTCAGTCCGTATGCTCGGTGTGGTTATGAATACTCCCAAAGAACAGGTCGGAGGTTCATTGCAGCATAAACTTCGCGGAGAACTCTCTCTTGAAAACTTGAAGTTCCAATACACCTCTGACGGGCCGGTGGTAATTAAAGACTTTAATTTGCATATTGCTCCCGGTATGACAGTCGGTTTGGTCGGTCGTTCCGGTTCAGGTAAAACCACAGTAACTAAACTTATTCAGGGGTTGTATCCCTTGCAGGGTGGTATTATCAAGTTTGACGGAATTGATATCCGTGAAATCGATTCATCTTGTTTGCGTTCAAATATCGGTGTGGTTTTGCAGGATAACTATTTCTTTCACGGAACAATCAAGGAAAACTTGTCCGTTACCAAAAAAGATGCCACTATGGAGGAAATTATTTATGTTGCCCGTATGGCAGGCGCAGATGAATTTATCCAGCGTATGAGTAAAGGTTATGAATCGCTGCT
>JAZRSP010000288.1:0-3102 GCA_045651565.1 Victivallaceae bacterium
GGCATTGTTGTTTTGTATTGCAACTTCTTGCGCCATAGCTTTTATTTCATCCAAAGACTCTGTCTTTTTAAACATTTTGTAGAGTTCATTGCCTGCTGTTGTTAAAAAATAACATAAAAAAGAAATATTTTCGGCTTTGAACGCTACTGCTAATTTACTATCGGGAAACATCATACAAATATATTTGTTATTATTAATCTCACAAGTAAGCTTTAGGTGTCGCTTAAGAAATTGCGTGCCTATGACAAGACCTGCATCTTGTAGCGTTATTATTTCAGAAAGGTCACTCGCTATAGCCTGATGTTTATTGGTCTGAATAATTCCTCCTGCATAAACATAAACTATATTTTTGATAAATATTTCTACTTCTTCTCTTGAAAGATTTTTTACAACATCCAATGTCCGCGGTGAAATAGAGTTCGGTTTTTTGGTTTCTTCCACCAATAAATGAGCCCACCATTGCCGCAAATCTTCATCATCAATCAGTTCCGCTTCTTCCCGCCAATGGTTGAAAAAGGTTTGATTTAACGGCTCGTCAGAAACTTCCACTTCGGGAACTTGCTTCATTTCAATGGATGCCGCCATCAATGCAGCCGCAAGGCGTTTGGCTTTGCACTTTGAATTCACATTTTCCAGCTCTTCACATAATGCATCAATATTGGAAACATCACCAATGGGAACCATCGTTTTAGTTTCTTCATCAAGCCTTGCACGTCCAGCCAAAATATCCAAGCTGTCTTTTTCTGCTTGAGCCGCAACCCGTTTCGCTTTTCCCACGCGTTCTTCGATCCAAGGACCAAACGCTGCGTAAACTAATTTGCCAACACCTTTATGAGTGTCCTTTGCCATCCCGGTAATATCTTCCGCAGGATTTGTCAAGTCTGCTTTAATGTCAATATTCGCTTTCACAGGCCATAGATTAGTCATTTCGTACCTCTCGAATTTCAACATTGTATGCGACTCCGAATTTCGGATGTTCATTTTTGGAGATTTCTTTTTTCTCAACAACAGGTTCCCACGAAAACATATCCTGCTGCCATACAACGTCAGGAGTAGCAATTTTTTTCGAATCAATCCAAGATATAAAATCATCTTGTATGAGCACCGCTATATTGGCGGCATATCCAAATAATAGTTTCATCAAAAAATTAAGTTCCCAAAGCGCAGCGACGCGATTATTTTGATCAAGAAAAATCTTCTTGAATAAGTCTCGATTCTCTTGAGAGCGTACCCTATGCGGAGCATGAATTATCAAAGCTCCATATTGAAATGTTTCCAACAATGCAGCATTATCTGGAATTTTTTTAGCCAACTCAACATGAGACGGTTTCTTTTGTAAAAAATCTATCCAAAGATTTTTTTGTTTTTCCACATAACGAGCCTTCTCTTCATTGGCAGCATGTTTTATGTACCAGTTGCACGCCGTTTTAAGCAACTCATCATTACCTCTACCTCCAATAAGTTGCCGCATATAAAGCAATGCAAAAACAGTTTGTTCTAAGCTTGGTAAATCAGCCCGTTCAAGTCCATCTCCATTCATATTAGCTTGATAAAATGGTCTATACTGATACCATGAACTTCGCCTTATAACGCTGCCAACTTGAAGAAAATGAGCAATACAATCCACCCCTTCTTGTGGCATATCTTTCCCGTCAGCAGAATTTTTATATTCACTTTTTAACGAGTACTTATATTCGTATTCAGTTGGAGTATATTCACTATGCCCATCTGCAAAGAACCAAAAAACTCCTCCTTTAGAAGTATGTTGGGCAGGTGCAGCTTGCTTGTGTTCACATAATGCCACCCACCAGTCAATATTCCCACTTTTATTATAGCCCATTATAATTTCATACTCTTGGGGAACTGAATATTTTTCCCGCATCAACTTTTTCCAGTTTTCAACTCGCTCTTTGGAATTATCCCCTTGCTCTCCGTATTCCTGTGGCAAATCATATGAAATTTTTCCATAAGAACATTTGCAAAGAATATTTTTGTCATCATAAACAAAAATAAAATCAGAATTTTCTGACCATGCAATATACTCATCAATTCTTGCTCGATCAATCATATGGGAATAATTTTGTGGAACAGAATGTTTTTTTCGAATGCGCTTTGACCATTCTGTAATTTTTTTTTGTTCTTCCGGAGAAAAAGCTGTAGGCATCTTAAAACCGTTTTCTTCGCTCATCGCACCGCCTCCTGAAACATTGCGGATTTTTCGGCTTCGCTGTTGCCGTCAACCAAGCGGATGAAGGCTCCTTTGTAATCAGGAATGAATGTGTTGGTCATCGTGAATGCTGTGGTCTGTACAACTTCGCCGCCAATGGAGTCAAAGCCTCTTGCTCCCAAATGTGCCATTGAAAGAATGGTGTTTTCATCCAGCAGTTTTGTCCGCAGTTTTTCAAAGGAAGAGAGGAACATCCAACTCTGCATAGTGATCATGCCAATCGTGCCCTGATGCTGCACCAACTCCAAACAGCGTTCAATAAACATGGCAAAGAGGTCGGATTTGCTGTCGGGATAAAGGCGTTCTGCAAAGCGTTTCAAGTCGGCATTCATTCCCTTGCCGCCCATATACGGCGGATTAGTCACCACAACATGATATTTCTGTGAAAGATAGTCCGCCTGATAAAGCACTTTTTGAAGATTTTCATGTTCTGCATCTTCAAAAAGTGAGTGGGTAGTGGCTAGTGAGTAGTGGGTAGAAAAGTATTCAGACAAAGCCATAAGTTTTTCGGATGAAAGTGTGGGGTGCAGTAAAGATCCCATGCAATCTGCTTGTTGGAATAAATTCAAATCATGCAAGAAATCATCTAATTTACATCCAACTTGCTTACACGCTTCCTCAAACTGACCACTAACCACTGACCACTGATCACTAAAATTCTCCAGCACGCAAATCTGCGGGCGTGGAGAATTTTCTCTCCGCAGGAAACGGCTGTCATATTCTCTGGCTTTCATCGTCAAAGCAAATGCCGCCAACTCCCTGGCACGGGTATCGATTTCCACTCCATGCAGATTTTTGAGCAATATCAAGGTCGGGATCTTCCGGCGGTCGTAGCCCTCTTCTTCATAAATTTTGACCAAGAGATCAAAGGCATA
>JAZRSP010000289.1:0-1442 GCA_045651565.1 Victivallaceae bacterium
TGGGGCAGTAGCTCAGTTGGCTAGAGTATCACACTGGCAGTGTCAGTGTCGAGGGTTCGAGTCCCTTCTGCTCCACCATTTTTTTGTCTTTTTTTAAGCAACCTGATTCCTAAAATATTATTCCATTTTGCAATGAAATTGCCAATGTCATATTATTTTATGAATCCGCTTACGCTTGCCGCCATATAAATATGGCTGGTTGCTTACAGAAGTTGGGATTCGAACTTGTTTTTTGAGAGTGCCTTCATTGCATTCGTTTTCCATTTTTTCTCGAAAAATATCTCTGATTTTGCCTTTTTGCCAATAAATCAATGATTTTATGTTGACAATTATTGGTTATATATGGGAAGCAATGATCTATGCAATAGTTAAAAAGGAAAGGAAAAAGAAAATGGAACACGAAAAAATTATGGCATTACTGCAAGCAAGTGGATTTGTCCCGCCTGTACGTTTTTATAAGTTCGTGATGGATGACAGTACAAAACCATGTGATAGATGTTTAAGATTGGCAGGAGAAGTTTTTGCAGAAAATGATCCAAGAATACCAGAATTGCCTCTGCATCCCAATTGCGATTGCAGTTTGATTGAAATAAATCAGAATGAGTATTTACAACTTAAAGACTTTGAGTTTGGTAATATGAGTCATGAACGCTGGTATGAACAAACTGAAGAAAAAAAACATTTATGGTGTAATAGTTTCAGAAATCGATTCGGAAAAGCCATAGATAAGTACGCAAAGCAATACAACATCCCAAAAGAGTTGCTTGCCGGAATTATTGCAAACGAAATGCTGGATTGGAAATTTCCCGATGGAACATGGCTTGATGGGATTGGGGGAGGTGGAATTGGATATGCACAAATTGCCTTGAAAACTGCAAGAAAACATGGTTCAACAGGATCTGATTCAGAGATCAAAAAGAGACTAAACTCTTATGATGGAAGCGTAGAAATCGCTGCCAGAATCTTAAAAAGTTACTTTGATGAATTTTGCGATAGCGTACAAAATAATAAATTAGGACTATTTTTTCAAAATTCAACCTTGTATTATATGGCAAAACCGTATATATTACAACGAGATGATTTTGTAAATATGAAAGTGCCGGAATGGTTGCTGAATAGTATGTGTGCGGTTCGGAATAGCGGAATTGAAGTGATTTATGCAAAAGATCCAATCGGTGACACCAACTATCGCAATGCCTACATTCATGGCAGTAACGCTTGGTATATTTTTAAATATTTACCCAAATTGGTAAACGAATGAAAAAAGATTGGCAGAAGAGACTTGGAAAAAGCCTGTTGAGAATAGTTGCTGCATTGGCAGTTGTTCTTGGTATCCCGGCTATTGCTTATTTACTATGGCAGCCGGGAAGTAATACCCCTTTACCGGAATATGCCAATAATGCCATCTGGATCGGTCATGGCTGGATGGGCGATGACGGTTG
>JAZRSP010000290.1:0-1318 GCA_045651565.1 Victivallaceae bacterium
AATTTTTACTAGGAAAAGATCTTCCTGGTATTAAATGTGTCGAATCTTAATTGTATCGGTGCCATATTTATTTTTATCACCCGATACTATTACGGCTAGCAAATCTTTTTTGCCCGGCTTAGTCAAAAGATAGCCCGAATCTTTTAATTCCAAAGTTAATTCTTTCCCAAAATTCTCATCGTATTTTCTTACAAATGCCGAGTTAGCATAAGTTAAAGCTAGTTGATTTGCCACCCGAGGATTTGGCGTCACCGAAATAATCGGCACGTTCGGTCTTTGCGCTGCCATCGTAAGAGCCGTGGTTCCCGAAGCCGTCTGACATACAATTACATCGGCTTCAATCTTTTCGGCGAGTCTTGCTACTGCATCCGAAATACCATCATAAAGTGCCTTCTCACCTTCTGGCGAAACCGACATTCCTGCAACTTTGGAATGATTTTGTGTATACAAAATCACGCGCTTCATTTCCGAAACAGCTTCAACCGGATATTTACCATTGGCAGTTTCATCCGAAAGCATCACACAGTCTGCACCTTGAATTACCGCCGTCGCTACGTCCGAAACTTCTGCACGAGTAGGTTCTGGACTTTCTACCATCGAGCCCATCATTTGCGTTGCCACAATACAAAGTTTAGAATGTGCCCGACAAAGTGCAATTAATTTTCTTTGCACAATCGGCACCACTTCGTTACCTGCTTCTACTGCCATATCACCACGCGCCACCATAATTCCATCCGACGCTTTTACAATTTCTTCCAAATTTTCATCCGAGGAAATTGCTTTTTTAGTTTCAATTTTGGCAATCACTTTTGCCGTAGAGCCAAGCGACAAAAGAATCTGTTTCAAATTTTCAATGTCGTGAGCCGACTGCACAAAAGAAAGCGCCACGTAATCATAATCACACCCCGCCCCATATTCCAAATCTTCCATATCTTTTGGCGTAATAATGTCGCCACCAAAATCTGTGTCTGGAAGATTAAGACCTTTCTTACTCATCACAAAACCATCATTTAAGACTTTTACTTTAATGGCAGTTTCAGAAACAATTTCAATAATTTCGGTTTTGATTTTGCCATCAAACATAAAAAGCGGCTCGCCCACTTTCACTTTTCCTGCCAAATTATATTGCACCGGCAAAGTCAGCCCACCGTCGTGCTCAAAACCTTCCTGAGCTTCCAAAATCACTTCGTCACCAGAAGAAAGATCTAGACGATTATCAACAATTTCACCTAGTCTAATTTTTGGACCTTGAAGATCTTGCAAAATCGCAACGGAACGACCTTTTTTCTCTGCCGCATTTCTAATCCACTTAATTTGT
>JAZRSP010000291.1:0-4909 GCA_045651565.1 Victivallaceae bacterium
GCCATTCCGCTTGCCATAGCCGTATGGAGCATTTCCGGAATGTGCTTCTTTGCCTTTATCGCAGTCCGTACCGTAATCTGGTGGAATCACGGATAAGTTCAAACAATATTGTAATAACCCCATTGCTAAAACTGCAATCCGGATCAATGTTATAACGCCCGCCAGAGACTCGTACAGCGCAACGAGCCGCAACACCCTCCACGGCGCACACCCGCTGGCAGACCGGGTAAAGTCTGCTTTTTTTATTTTCCACCTAACATGTTGCTGATGTACTGTTGCATAGGATAGATAGCAAACTTAGCTAAATCAAAATTTTTAAGTTATTATCAAAATATTATTTTTTGGTTTTAATTTTTGGGACGTATCTTGATGAATAGCTCATGTCGCAAAATGTGGCAAAAAATCGGTAAATGCGGTTTATTCTAGCTTGTAATTGTTTTTCGACAATGTATATTATACATTGAATGGTTGCCAAATAATGATAATCAAGAGGTCGAAAAATGATTGCAGAGAACTGCTGGTGGACTGTCGATGATGTAAGTCGATATCTGCAGGTAAGCAAAGATACAATTTATCGCTGGATTGAAAAGAAAAATATGCCTGCCAAAAGGGTTGGCAAAAAATGGCTTTTCAAAAAAAAAGAGATTGATATTTGGATTGATGCCTCTGACAAGGAAGGAGGTCGTTGATGCTCAATTTATCTCTCAGAAAGGAATTCCAGGGCAAAAACATGCCCGGAACGACTATTGCATTGCATCGTGGTAATTCTCAAGGAGCTATTGACAAAACTCCAGATGAATTTCTGAAAATCACATATCCTACTGCTGACGTCATCAAGGCATTGAAAACGGTCAGAGAAAACCGCGATGGCGGTCCTGTCGTGCTGATGGGTGGCCGTGGAAAAGGTAAATCTCATTTGATGGCTGTAATGCATCATGCCATCAATAGTCCTGAGGTAACTGAAAATTGGCTGAATAATTGGGCAGATACTCTATCAGATGAGTCTCTGAGAAATATCACTATTGCCAAAGGATTTGCTGCAATATCTGAAACGGTGAATGATAACGAATATCCGAATCTCTGGGAACTGCTGTTTGCCAAGCATGCGCAGGGACAATTTTTCAAAGGAAAATTCGCTGAATCAGGACAGCACATCCCATCAAAAAAACTTCTCGAAGAGATGTTTGCCTCTCAGCCTACCTGTCTGATCCTGGATGAATTTCAATCATGGTATGATGCTCTGCCGGTCGAATATAAAGGTATCAAGGTGCAAGAAAGCGCATTCAGTTTTATCCAGATACTTTCTGAAATTTCAAAAGACAGACCGGACATATTGATGTTCATTGTATCTGTCCGCAACAATCAGACAGAAGCATTCAAGCAGATTCACCGACAGACTCCGACCCTGATTGACTTTTCTGGAGAAACTGCCAAGAAAGATAGGCAGAATCTGATTCTGCATCGTCTCTTTGAAAATCGTCTGCAGATTCCTGAATCTGATGTGATCGCGCTGACCTCAGATTATGCCAAAGAACGCTTCCGGCTGCTGTCCAGCACAAAAGGATCTGGCAATGCTCAAAAGGATGTGAATGAGGTTTGTGCCTGCTGGCCGTTTGCTCCTGAATTGCTGGTTCTGCTGGAGGATCAAATCCTCATGGCATCAGCTGCTCAGGAAACGCGCGACATGATCCGCATCCTGGCAATGGTATTCAAATCAAAAGGCGAGACAACTCCAGTAATTACGTCTGCAAATTTCTCAGTGGAGGGAGACTCCACTGAGGTTCAGGCTCTGGTTGACTCTATTGCTCAGGATACCGATCAGGAAAAACTTCGAGAAATTGCCCATCGCAACCTGACTGAAATCAGGGATTCCGGAGCAAATATTCCTAAGCGCAGCGAAATGATCTCTTCCATCTGGATGCATTCTATGGCTCCCGGTCGTTTGCGTGGTGTCAAAGTGGCAGATCTCCAACTGGCAATCTCTGCAAACGGCATCATTGATGATAATGAATTCCGCCTGCAGCTGGGACTGCTGGTAGAAAATAGCGTCAATATCCACAATGACATCAACAATCAGATCTACTGGTTTGAGCAGAGCAAAAACACAAAAACTGAAGTCCGAGTTGCTGCAAAAAATGATAATCTCTGGGCAGTAAATGCAGATCCCAACAATCGTCTGAATCATCCTGGCAAAGATATAGAATGGCTGATCAAGACGATGAGAAAATGCTTTATCAACGAGTCAACCCAAGCTCCGTCGGATGTCATTATCCTCGGTCCTCATTGGCGAAATGATCCCTGGATTGATGTAGAAGAACACCAGCAGCCTGCGAAATGGCAAAAGCTCGTTCTGCTCGTCGTTCCGGGAGCGTTTTCTGGAAATGCACAGATCAATGCAGAACTGGGCAAGTGGCTGAAAGATCGTGTCAGCAAACGGCGGAATACCGTACGTTTTCTGATTCAGGATGGCAGCAAGGATATCTTTGCAGACCAGGAAATGCTCTTTGCAGCCAGATGCAGTTATCTCTGTTCTAATGAAGCCTGGGGCTCAGCGCCTGAATACAGAGCTATCAAATCTGAATTTGACAAACCTCTGTTGGAAACGCTGAGAGCTCGTTTCAGCAAATTTGCTGTTCTGCGGAAATGGGACTATCAGAACCCGTCTCAATGTGAATTTGATATCGAGCATCTTGAATATTTTGGTGTTGAGGCGCCAGGCAATGTGGAAGATGCCATTGAGAAAAATGTCTTTGATCTCACGGATTTCAGACAGCGTATCAATGAGGCTGCAAAAGAGGGCTTCAAGATCGGAGAGGTTTTTGACGATCAGCTTTTAGAGCCTGGAATCGGTGATGTGCTGGCATTCCTGGGCGAACAAAAGACACTTGCTCACATTCAGGAAATGGCTGCTCAGGGAATGATTGCAATGAATGTGGATGGCTCATGGTATCGCAAAGAGGCCGGTCAATCCATTGAAATCGCCCGTACCTATATCCGCAGCAAAACCTCCAGAGTGGGCAGCGAATTGGCTCGAATTTTGCTTGGTCCAGTTGAAGCTGCTGGCGGAGGTGGTGTCGTTACCACTCCGACGTCTGTGCCGAATCCTGTCCCGCAGCCGAATCCGCAGCCGACACCAACTCCGCAGCCGAATCCTCCGATTCCTGGACCGACTCCAACTCCTGTGACACCCGGTGGAGATACTCTGCCTCCTGCACCTCCGCTGCCTCCCGTGCCGACAACGCAGACCCGTCATGCAGCTCCAACAAATGGGGTGACACTGACTGGTAATTTTGAGACCTGGGGATTAAAGCCGAATCAGATTCTGAAATCGGTCACTCTGAATATCGATGGAATTTCTGTGCAGGCATTGAAGTCATTCCTGCTGCGTTTGCCATCTGCAAATAAGGCATCGTTGGATGTCTCTTTTGATCCGGAGGATAAATGATGGAGAGGATGGAATGGATAGAGCTGTTGCTCTCTGATAAAAAACAACCGGATTATGTCTGGCAGACGATTGCAGAATTTCTGGCAAATCTCGCTATGACAGAGGATAATCCTGCGCAGATCCACAAAGAGACTGTGCTGCCGGATCGTCTGTTGTGTGAAGCTGCATATCCCCTGTGGGATAAATTTCTCTCTGTTGCTCCCAGAACGAGTGACCGGCTGATTCACTCATGTCAGGATAACTGCGCAGTATTGATTCTGGATGCCTTATCTATCAGAGAGATGTCTGTGATTGTCAAGGAAGCTGAAAAACGTGGAATATCCGTAAAATCTGCAGTTACTTTCTCTGAGGCTCCATCGGACACTAATACATTTGCTCAGGCAATCGGCGCAACTGCCAGAGCCAGTTTGAAAGACAATGGCAAAAGCAGCAGCTTCAAACTTTTCGGAGGCGATTGCTACACCGATGTCGTTGGAATACCTTTTGCCGACGTCGCCATTCCTCCGCAGCCGAAGCTGGTCATCTGGCACTCCTATCTGGACGATGTTATCCATCAGGGACGCAGCGGATCAGAGGTCTATGCGATGGCAAAAAAGGAATTTTCCGGCGATGGCTTCTGGAGCATAATTGACAAACTGCGTCAGGGACGTAAGGTTATTATTACCTCCGATCATGGATATGGCGTGGCAGAGCAATTTTCCTCTGAAATCAAAGATAGCAATGCTGTTGGCATCCTGAAATCTCAGTTCAAAGCGCAGCGTTATGCAAAAATTGCGCCTCCGCAGGAGATGTTTATGCCACCGTTTTTTGTCTGCAATGGAGAATACTGTATCGTTACCGGACAGAGAAAATGGAAAGCCCCGGGTGGCTTCCCGAAAGTCTGTCATGGCGGATTGAGTCTGCTCGAAGTGGCATCACCGTGGATAGAATTGAATGCAAAATAGTTGACGTTTATGGGCTATTATAGAGAGAAATGTCAACAAAGGAGAAATGGAAGATGAAATTTACGATTGAAAATGTTGGTCCTATCAGAAAAGCAGAGATAGAATTTGGCAATTTGACCATTTTGTGTGGAAAAAACAATACTGGCAAGACATATATTACGTATAATGCATTTAATTATCTTGATGCAATAAAATATTTTCTGAGAGTAGATATTGATAAAGAATATTCTGAAAAGTTGCTGAGAACTGGCAAGATCAGCATTGATTTGTTTGGATATTTATCAAATTATCATGCTATGTTTAAGATTGCAATGGAAAATTGGGTGAAAACAGAGTCATGGCGACAAATGGCTTCTCACAAAGACTACTACGCAAATACAAAAATGCTGTTGGAGTATGATTTTTATGAGTTTGAAGCATTTGTAAAAAAGCAAAATGGTGAAGAGCATTTTCCAATTACAAAAAATTGTATTTTGCACATTAATAAAAATCAAGATGAATTCAGTATAGATTTTACTAT
>JAZRSP010000292.1:0-12869 GCA_045651565.1 Victivallaceae bacterium
GGATAGAACTGAAATGGTACATATTGGTTGCGGTTGGTGCTCTGCTACAAGTACCAATAATAATGATATTTCAACTGATGAAGAGGGCTTGCAATATCCCGTTCGATTGGCAGAAAATTTTGCTCGTATTTGGAATTTGGAAGAGATAAAATAGGTGTGTAGGGGGAAAATATGCCGAAATTATTTTATAAATGGAATGAAGAAGATAAAGAGTTGTTGGCAATTTTAGAGGAGTTGAGATGTTCATTATATCCGCTTGAACCGCATTACAGCAAGGTTAATCTCGAATTTAGAAAAATTGGAGAAAATGAAGTTTCTTCATGCCGTAAAATTGATAAAAAATGGGTTATTTCCTATTCAAAATTGAAGTTTGCCGGGCGTGGGATTCTTTATGCCTTGTCAGGTAAAGAGGGTGAAATAAGAAGTGATTTTGAGAGTGCCGGATTGTGGTTTGATGTTTCCAGAAATGCGGTGATGCAGCTTGGTTTTCTGAGAGGAAGACTTGCGAAAGCATTTTTGCTTGGTGCTGATACGGTGGTACTTTATGTTGAAGATGTCTATGAACTTAAAGATGAACCTTATTTTGGTTATTTGCGAGGTAGATACACCCTTGAAGAGATGAAAAAATTTGCCAAATGGGCAAAAATATACGGAATTGAATTAATTCCTGCAATTCAGACTTTGGGACATATGGAGCAGCTACTTAAATGGGATCCTTATGGCTATGTCAAAGATATTGAAAATGTCCTCCTTGCTGATAGTGAGGATACTTATAAACTTATTGAAAAAATGCTTGACTTTTGGCAGGAAGCCTTGAACCCCAAGCGAATCCATATCGGTATGGACGAGGCTCATGGAATGGGCAGGGGGGCTTACTTCGATAAACACGGCAAAGTTGACCGGTTTGAGATTTTTACCAAGCACTTGAATAGAGTTGCTTCTATGGTAAAAAATCGTGGAATCAAGCCAATGATGTGGAGTGATATGTATTACCGCATGGGGAATCCGACACATGATTATTTTTGCACTGAAACGGTTATTCCTGAAGCCGCCAAAAAGGGAATCCCCGATAATGTTGAAATGTGGTATTGGGATTATTATAATACCGAGGTTGATTTTTACGAAAAAATGTTGGATATAAACTCTTCACTATGCAGTGATACCGGAGTTGCGTGTGGAATTTGGAGTTGGACACGCTCTTGGTATGACCACAAGCAGACGGTGGCGACACTTGAACCGTGTTTAGAGGCGTGCCGTAATAAGGGGGTAAAAAAATTACTTTTTACTATGTGGCATGATAATGGCGGAGTGTGCTATATTGATTCAGTGCTTGCCGGTATGGTCTGGACTTTTAATAAAGTCTATGATTGCGAATTTGATGCAGAATTGTTCAAAGCTTTAAGTTGTGGTGGCAATTATTATGATGTAATTACTGCCGCTAAAATTGAAGATTATCAGTATGGCGGCGACTTGCATTTCGGTATTAAATCTATTGGAACACCATGTATGCTCTGGGATGACCCGATTTTAGGTATTTTGTGGAAAAATGAGAAGTTGGTTAATCCCGATTTTGTGAAGATTGTTACTGCAAATTATCGTGAAGTTATAAGCAAGTTGAAACGCAAAAAAAGAGAAGATTTGCAACATGCCGTACTTTTAGCGGAAGTCTTGCTTATGAAAGTCGAGATGAAAGATAAACTTGATAGGGCTTATGCTGAAAAAGATATTAAAACTTTGACCCAGATTGCCAAAAAAGATTTGCCGAAGTTGATTGATAAATTCAAAGTTTTAAGTATGTCATTTGGCATTATGTGGGATACTTATTATAAACATTACGGCTATGAGGTAATTCAGATTCGTAATGCGGGACAAATAGCCCGTTTGGAAGAGTTGCAGAGAAGAATTTTGCAATATCTTTTTTCTGATTATTATGAAATTCCAGAATTGCTTGAAACTGTGCCTTATCCGGTGGCGGATAGCTACGGACATTACCGATTTTTTGCAACCGCCTGCGGAAATATTTAAGGTGTAACGGGGAAGAGTTCCGGCGAGTTGACGGCTGCTTGAAGTTGAATAAAAGATTTTTTCATATTGATTAATGCGACAATTAGACGGCTTTCGGCTTCAACAGTTATACTTTGGGCTTCATTCAGGCGATCAATTGTTGCCAATCCGCCCCAATATTCTGCTTCGACCAATTTCCTTTGTTCAATAACCCAAGTTAAACTCTCTTGGTAGAGATTGGCTTTTTCGTAATCTTTGCGGTAATTGGCATAGGCGACTTTTACCTCATTGATAATGTCAAGGTAAGTTTTTTCAACTTGCTGTAACTCAAAATTTTCCCAAGCGGACATCTCTTTGATTTTGAAAAAATCGGAAAAACCGTTAAAAATATTCCATTTGCCTCTGATTCCGTAGAAAAAATGCCAGTCGTTGTAGGTGGATTTTTTAAACAAACTTTGCTTGACCTTGCCGTTTTCAAAGTTATATTCCAAATTGCCAGTCAGGTAAAATTCCGGTGAAAAAGCACTGAAACTTAAATATTTATTCAGCTTGGCGGCATATAAAGACAGGACTGCCTGTTTTAAATCGGGACGATTTTCAATAGCCATATCCAAATAGGTGTCTAATGAAAATAATGGCGGAGGATTTTGCATGGTAATAGGGGGCAAAGATAATTCTGGCAATTCAAATTCGCTGTATCCCATGAGATTAAGCAAGGCAAATGTCGCTGTTTCTTGCCGATATACTGCATCCAAAATTTGATTTCTTGCCTCGTTTGCCATAATTTTGAAATTCAAAACCGCTGATTGTGAGATAAAACCTGAATTGTATTGCTGTTGAGCCTGCGCCAAGGCTGATAATTGAAAGTCCAAGTCGGCTTGCCCGATTCTAATCTCTTCGGTTGCCAAAATTATATCGTAATAACTATATGCTACTGCCCGCAAAAGAATTCTTTTCAAGTCATCATTGGCTTGCAGGGTTTGGTCGTACTCGTTTTTTGCCAGTAATATTGATAATTCACGCTCCAAACCGTCAAAAATCAGATAACTTGTTTCTATTGTGAAATCGGCGGAAAGAGAATTTTTTTTGCGATAAATATCAGCAGGTGGATTTTTTCTTTTGTAACTTGTTTCCAAGTGGTGTTCCAAATTGCCGTATAACTCAATTTTCGGCAAATAACCGCTCATGAGGGCATAATATTGATTTTTGGCGGCGATAACAGAAAAATACATGCTGCGATAATCGGGATTATTTTTTAATGCAATTTCTTGTGCTTTTTCGAGGCTCAAAGAATTTATTTGCTTCAATTCAGCAATGTCATTTGAGTTGAATCGGACTTGGAAATTTTTCCGATTATTTAATACAATTTGATTTTGAATGCAGCCCTGAATAAGAAAACTTAAAAGCAGCCCGATTAAATAATTTTTTTTCATCGCAAGAAAAGTTCCCAAAAAAATTGTCGTATCGGGTGAGATGGAATATCCAATTCCACATAAGCACTGCCGCCAAGCGTAAAATTTTGATTTTCGGTATTCAAAATTCTGATTTGTACGGGAAATCTTTGTGGTAGTCTGAAATATTCATTGTTGTTTTTCACTTTGCCGATTCCGGTTATCTGTGACATTTCACGGCGTTCGACACCCCAATTGATTTCTTCAACCACGCCGTGAAAAACTTTGCCTGGGTATTGGCGAAGCCAAATTTTCGCCGGAGTTCCGATGTGGATTTGAGATAGTTCATTTTCCTTGAAGTTTGCTTGAATATACCATTGGTCGCAATCAATAAAACCGCAAATAACATCGCCCGGACGATAATAACCACCCTCACTCACGCTCAAATTGGTGATATAACCGTCATTAAGTGCGGTAACTTCGGTTAAATCAGCCCAAATTTTATTTAACTCTAATTGATTTTGCAATTTGTGAATTTGTGCAGTTAGCGAGTTGATTTTTTCCCGATTTGCTATTAATTGAAATTCGGCGGCGTTGAGTTGTGCTTCGGAAATTTCGGTTGCTCGTATTTTCTCTTCGGTATAGGTTGCTGATACGGCTTGCTGTTGCAGCATATACTCAGCTTGAGAGCGCAGATAACGGTTGTTTAAAAGTTCGGCTTGAAAGCGGCGTATATCGGCTTCTGAAATTTTTAAATTTGCCTGCAAAACTTTAATTTCACTTTCTTTGCTTTTTATTTCATTAGTCAATTCTTCGATTTTCAAGAGATACGGTTCTCGGAAAACTGTAAAAACTACTTCACCTTTTTTGATAAATTGGTTGTTGCGTACCTTTACTTCGGTGATAAAACCCTCGACCCAAGGTGAAATCGGACGACTATTCGCAAAAACAAAGGCATCGGAGGTAAATGGCTTTAAATGCCAATAAAACCAGTAAGTAATGATGAGTAACAATAACAAAAATACACTTATCAAAAGACTGTTCCGTTTTAAAAAATTAAGCATTTTTCTCCTTTCGTGTGTCGGGGAAAATTATTACCAACATCGCACCGATTAATGTCGCAATTGAGCGGTAGAATAGCAGTTGCCACGAATGAAATGCATGCAAATATCCGGTTTGATAATCCGCAATAACCATAAATGAAAACATAAAAAACAGGGAAAACAAAAAGAAATTGCCACGATAAAATAACATGAAAAATCCCGTTGCACCAAAAAGCGGAATCAAATAAAAAAAATGATAGTTCAAATAGGTGAAATTACTTAAAAAAATTATCCCCGCCCATAGACCCAATGGTACTGAAAAAATCCGTTGTTTCGCAACAATAGTTAAATCATTTGCAGTATTTTGTGCAAGATAGATGAACAAAATAGTTAAAACAATCCAGGATCGTTGATGAAAGTTGACCAACTCGGCAATTATACTGCCTAACAGTAATAGAGCGCATAAGTGAATTGTTTCTTGTAAGGAAAAAGATTGCACATTGGATTGTTTTTTTTGCAAGTTAAGAATTTTTTGACCGACGAAACCGAATAAACTCCCGACAGATAAACTGATTAAAAGTTCAAAACTGCTATTAATTAACTCTGTAAAATCAACTGTAACATAATAGTTTAAATATCCGATTAGAATTACTGTAATTGCGGCGTTTCGATTTTTGATTAGTCGGAGGATAAAAAACACCGCAACAAGAAAGAAAATAAGTTGTACGATCGGGTAATTTGCTGTCATGCCGATAATAAATTCCAGAGAAATTATTCCCAAGTACATCCGCCATAAAAGCGAGAAGTTTTCATATTGAGATGATTGTTCAAAAAATATCGTGCTGCTCAAAAATGAAGCCACTGCCACTTGCTGATAATTTGTGGAGGGAAAATGGAAAATTATAATTAATCCTAAAATTACGATAAGCGCAATAAGCATGGTCAAAACTTTTTGAAATATAATTGTAAATTTATTAGAAATCATATCGCTTTTCATAGTTATACTCCGCTATTAAAATAACTGAAAAATAGCGATAAGCAAGTTTAGTTCAGAAATTAAAAAAAATAACTGAATTTATAAATTTTATTTATAAAAAGATTTGATTTTTGATTTTGACAGATTATATTAATAATGTATATTAATTATTGATCATAAAATGGAGGTATGTATGATTCAAATAAAGTTAGTTAATTCAATGGAAAAAGTTATTGCCGATAGAGAATGGAAGCCTCAAAGCAATAATTATAATTACGGAACCGCTCTCAAAGGCGAAACTTTCGCTTTTCAGCTTGCATATTCTCAAATAGATGAAACCGAGAAAAGTTTTGCACTTTGGCATGTAAAATATGAGTGCAGCGAAGAGTTGAGAGATTGTATAACTCTTCGTCGTGTCGAAAATATGCCTGTGCGTTTCGGTGCATGGAAATATGATGACAATGTCATTACCAAAAATGCAGGATTATTGCCTGACTTGCTGGTAGATTGTAATGAAGAAAGCCGTATTATCGTTGCTCCTCACCAATGGAGATCATTCTGGATTACAGTTAAATTGCCTGAAACGATTGAAGCAGGTAAATATAGTGTTACTTTGACCATGTACCATGATACCGGCGGCAAGGAAGAGAACAAGGAAGAGCATAGTGCAACTTTTACTTTGGAAGTTCTCAATGCGGTTTTGCCGAAACAGCAAATTGAGCATACCGAGTGGTTTTATACCGATTGTATTGCCCAGGCATACAATGTAGAAGTTTGGAGTGAAGAGCATTGGAGAAGAATTGAACAATTTTTCCGCAATCAGGTTGCTCACAGTTGCACACGAGTTTTGACCCCTCTGTTTACTCCGCCGTTGGATACTGCGGTAGGTTATGAGCGTCTGACTACACAACTTATCGGAGTTCATGAAATCGGTGAAGATAAGTATGAATTTGATTTCTCTAAACTCGAACGCTGGATGAAGTTGGGTATCGAGTGCGGTTATCAAAAGTTTGAAATGGCACATCTTTTCTCCCAGTGGGGTGCAAAGTTTGCGCCGAAAATCATCGTTGACGGCGAGAAAAAGTTCGGCTGGCATACCGAATCAACTTCTGACGCATACCGCAACTTTTTGAGAGCATTTATCCCGGAATTGGTTAAATTTATTGAAGAACACAATTGGCAGGACAAGGTGATTTTCCACGTTTCTGATGAACCGCATTTGGCGCATTTGGAAGTCTATTCGCAATGTGCGGATTTATTGAAAGAACTTTTGGGCGGCAAGTTTATTTGTACTGATGCCTTGTCAAATCTGGACTTTTACCGTCAGGGGTACTGTCAATTGCCGGTGCCGGTTTTGACAGAACTTGATGAGTTTAAAGAAGCAGGCGTAAGTCCGCTTTTTGCCTACTATTGCTGCGCTCCGGAGAAAGATACAACCAATCGTTTTATCTTCTATCCGGGAGGTAGAACCAGGGCATTGGGAGTTATTCTTTATGCCTACAATGTGGTAGGTTTCCTCCATTGGGGATATAATTTCTGGAATGCGAGAATGTCGTTTAAGCCGATTAATCCCTATGTTTCTGTCGATGCTGATGGAGAATTTCCGGCAGGGGATTCGTTTTTGGTTTATCCCGGTGAGAAAGGCCCGGAAGACTCAATCCGCAATGAACTTATTTGTGAAGCATTTCAGGATTATCATGCATTGAGATTGCTTGAAAGCATGACCTCTTATGAGTATGTCGAACGATTATTGACAGATGTTTTCGGAAGCAAAATTACTGTGCATAATTACCCGGTATCAACCGAGGGCATGGAAACTCTGCGTAATGCAGTTAATCGTGAGATTAAGTCAAGATTGTAGAATAAAAACAAATCGTTCTTTAAAATTTTTACAATGCCGGCATGAGTAACAATCATGTCGGTATTTTTTTGTAGTGAAATTTTATCGCAATAATAAAAACTGCCAAAATCCGAGATATTTGTGTATTTTTGCGGTATTTTGGAATTGGATTCTTGAAAAATTTTTTTAATGATGTATATTAATAGAACGTATTTTTTTTGTGACATTAAAAAGGAAAAGTTATTATGATTTACGATCAAGCATTAACAAAAGAACAACGCAAAAAATCACAGTTAAATTATATCGCTTACAATGCGATTAACGGTGCATCGTATATGTGTATCGGTGAAACGATTATTCTTCTTTTGGCAACTAAACTCAATGCTCCTGCATATATTATTTCAATTATCGGAGCGATGATTTATTTCAGTTACCTGCTTATTCCATTGGGTTTGATCTGCACTGCCAAAGTCGGTGCGGCAAAAAGTTTGGCTAGTTTCTGGCTTTACCGCAACTCTTCGGCGATTTTGATTATCGGCAGTATTTTTGTTAATGTTTATTCGCCCTTTACGGCATGGATGATGATTATTTTGGGAGCGTTTCTTTTCTATGGATTCCGTGGAGCAATGGTGGTCATGGGATTTCCGCTTATGGGAGAAATTACCAATGAAAATGAACGAGCCAAATTCATCGGCAATTCAAATGCGTTTCACTATCTTTTCGGTGTTTTAGCACTTGCAGGCAGCAGTGTTATTTTGAAGTGGAATGATGATTTGAAAGTTGTTGCTTCAATTATCGGAGCAGGGGTTTTGATCGGTTTGATTGCCTTGCCTTTTATCAATCGAATTGATGAAACTTCGGAGATCAAAAAGTCTGCCCAGCACTCTTTCTTGGACTCAATCAAAATTGCACTTGCCGAACCGAGTATGTGGCGGCAGATTTTTGCTGGTATGACGGTTTCAACCAGTATCGTTATTTTGATTCCTCTTACTTTGAAAATCATCAAAAATTGTTACGGACAAACTGACAGTTTAGCGGTGGCTCTGTCAATTCTTCAATTTATGACAATTATTTTCGGGTCTTGGTTCGGGGGATTGTTGGCAGCTAAATTCGGGCCTCGCCGAATAATTATCATCGGATTTTTGGTAGCGTTTTTAATTGCGATTTTCTGGGGTTTCGCTCCGAGTGAGTTGCCGAAAAATATTTTTTTGCGTGGGGGAATTTTGGCACTGCCCTTTGTGCTGAATGGATTGTTGCAGGCATTGGCGCCTAACTCATTAGGTCATTATTTCCTCTCAATTGTTCCGAAAGAACGCCATGTATCAGGAATTCTCTTTATGAACTTGACCGTCGGGGTTATGGCGGGATTATTGGGAATGGTATTATCAAGTGCATTTTTGAAAATTGCAAGTTTATTGGTCGATGGCGAATTTCAAATATTTAAAATTTATTATCTCCTGACAATTGCGTTTCTTTTAGTCGGACTTATCCCGATTTTCAGACTCAAAAAGATTTAAAAAACCGCGAAAATTAAATAGCAGACTCTGCAAAACTGCCATTTAAAAATGGTGTTCGATGCAGAGTCTTTTTTTGTGTCGGTTGACATTTTTCTCTCCTATTAAGTGTGCAATTTTTTAAACATCAATTAAGGAGGAAAAAATATGAGTTTTGAAAATTTTGATTACATTTTTGAGCGGGCACATCGCAATTATCGTGAAAATTTGGAGGTGTGGGAGCGTAGTTTCGCCGCATATCAGGGCGGTGAAAAGTATATCAAAAGGGCTTTAATTCGCCATTTGTCGGAAATTGATTTAGAGTTTGCTGAACGATTGAAGCGGGCATATTACTTCAATTATCCGCGCAAAATCGCCAGATTGATTACGCAATATATTTTGTCCGTCGAACCGAATCGCCACAATGTTACTGTCGATGTTGCAGAGGATTTTTCTCGAAACGGTTTGCGGATTAATGAGTTGATGCGGCAATTCTCTACTATGCTGAATATCTGCGGTGCTGCGACAATTTTAATTGAGATGCCGTATTTTGACGGAGAACTTGACTATGAGCGAAAAAATCGTGAGAGAATCCGACCTTTTGCGAGAGTTTTATCTCCATTGAATACTGTTGATTATGCTTATGGGGCAGACGGTTGTCTGGATTGGCTGCTTATAGAAGAAATTGATTCATTGGAGCATGGGGCATTTTTGCCGAGAATCGAAGTTAAACGCCGCAAACTTTTTACCCGTCACGAGATTTTGATTTTTGAAAAAGTTGAAAACAGAGCGGTTTTAGTAAACCGTATCACTCATGGACTTGGAAAAGTTCCGGCGGTAATGATGTTTGAATTTGATCCGTCGCCATACGGATCATCACATTATTTTGAGGATGTAGTAAGAATTTCCGATGCGATTTTGAATAATGAATCCGAAGCGCAGATGAATTTGGTCAAACAGATGTTCGGCTTGCTGGTAATCCCGGAAAACTTTGCCGGAAGCTCAATAAATAGCGCAAAAAACAGCGAGGACGGTCGCAAGTTCAGCCATGTAATTGCCAGAAGTGCGGCGATTTGTGAGGCGACTGACGAGAAAGGTATCAGCAGATATATCTCTCCCTCCGGTGCAGACACCAAGGCAATCCGTGAAGAAAATATTATGCTCAAAAAAGAACTCTTCGATATCGTCGGCATGAATGCACAGAATGAAAGTAATCTCTTGCAGAGTGCGGAATCAAAAAGTTGGGATTATCATAGCGTTCGTCAGTTTTTGTCCTCAAAAGTTGACATTTTGGAGCAGGCAGAAATTGAATGTTGGAAAATTATGAACCTTTATGATGAAAATATCCGAGTGCCGGAAATTATTTATAATCGTGATTTTTCGGTAGTGCAATTGGAGAGTTCGATCAGCGCGCTTCTGAATTTAGATTCGCTCTCTGATTCAAGTAAGTATCACCATGAAATCGAGAAAACCGCGCTCTTCCTTTTGGAAAAATTGAAGAAAATTCCGCAGGGAACAAAAGATGAAATTTTGGAAGAAATGAAAAATTTGAACTTGGATAAGTAGAATTAATTGAAAGGAGTGTATGCAGGATGTTTAAAAATGCGTTTACCAAAGATTTGCTCATTTTTTACTCTGACGGCACGACAGTTTCAGTCGAAGCAATTGTCTACAAAGAAGAGTATTTTGTGGGCGAAAATGATCTTGGCGAAAAGGTCAGCAATCTCACTTTTGTAATTGATGCTGATACCAAAATTGATATTTATGACCGGATAAGTTACAAAAATCGTATTTTTGAAATAAAATCAATTTCATTAATTGAGAGTTTGGATCATAAAAAATCTTATTATAAACTCAAAATAAATTAAAAAAATTTGCAAAAAATTAAAATCGATATATATTATGATAAAATTATTTTTTTAATAATTTTATCATAATTTTTTATATAGAGAGGATAAAAAATGAACAAATTTGTGGAGAATGCAGTAGCGCGTTATCCTGCATTGAGTGTTTGTCAAGGTAAAATTGAACAAACAATTGCGCTTCTGATTGAAGTTGTCAAAAATGATTCGACAATTTTTGTAGCAGGTAATGGCGGTTCAGCTTCGGATGCAGACCATATTTGCGGCGAGTTTTTAAAGGGCTTCATGCTGAAACGAGAACTCATTGACGAAGAAAAGGCCGCTCTTGAAGTCTACGGCGAAGTCGGTTGCGATCTTGCGAAAAAATTACAGCGTGGAATCAAGGCGATTTCGCTTTTGTCACACCCGGGATTTACTTCGGCGTTTTTGAATGATGTTGACGGAACTATGAGTGTTGCTCAACAACTTTTTGCTTTGGGGCGAAAAGGTGATGTTTTGATTGCAATTTCTACTTCCGGCAATGCCGATAATTTGAAAAAAGCGATGATTACTGCCAAAAGTCGAGGAATTAAAACCATTCTTTTGACCGGAGAACGCCATGGTTTGTGCGAGGAGTTTTCAGATATTGTAATTAATGCTCCTGCTTGCGAAACCTACAAGGTTCAGGAGTATCATTTGCCGATTTATCATGCTATTTGTCAGGCTGTTGAAGATTATTTTTTCGGGAACAAATAACAAAAGAAAGGCAATTTACTATGAAAAAAATTATTTGTTTATTTGTTGTTGGTTTGACAGTTTTTCTTTGCTCATGCGGTGAGGAACAGTCTATGAATCAGGTCTTTAAGTATCAGCATAACCATCAACTTACCAAAGCCTATGAACTATGCAAGACCCTTGCGGAGAAAAATGAACCCGGTGCCAAGGCGACATTGGCAACTATGATTCAATCAGGATACGGCTGCAAAGCAGATTATCGGGCAGGGCAGGAACTGCTTGAAAAGTGTCGGAAAGAAAAAGATATTTGTGCAGAATTTTTTTATTTCATGCAAAGTGGTGCATCCAGAGTGGACGAAGAACAAGATGCATTGATGTCATTAGCGGAAAAAGTTATCAATAGCGACAGTTCCGATTTGGAAAAAATATATGCCTATTCGTTATTAGGAATGAATGCGAGTGCAAGCAAAAGGGAACAATATCGTCAGGAAGCATTGAAATTGCTTGATAAAATGCCGAAGTATGAAGCATATAATAATTTACGGGGGTGGCATGCATCTTTGGAAGATCAAATTCAATTTTTTAAGAAGCAGAAAGACAAGCGTTATTCATGGAATTTGATATTCCTGCAAAGAATTAAGGACGGTCGTCCTTATGATGACAAAAATTGGACTCAAAAAGATTTAGAACAAGCGGAAGAATTTATTAAATATTCAGAGAAATTACCGAAAGAAATTAAGTTTGCTCATAATCTCTTTTTGGGACGCCTCTATAAAGGAATGATGAATTATCCTAAAAATTTGAAGTTGGCAGAAGAGAATTTATTGAAAGCCTTTGAACTTAATCCGAATGTTTTCGTTATGGAGCAATTGGCGGAATTGTATGCCGAATTGGGGCAATATGAGTTAATGGATAAATATGCAGTAATGGCTTTGGAGGCAGGATATACCAAACCGATTGAAAAATCCATGAAGATTTTGGGTGAAGTTTCACGCAGAAATGATAAGTTAAAAACTCTTTTGGATAACGAAATTGCCAAATGTATGCAGAGCGGAGAAAATAATATTATCCTCAAAAAATTTAATGTCGAGTGTGTTTCTAATTTGAAACAAGCCGGATTGGGCGTAGCTATGTTTGCTGCTGACCATAATGATTTAACTCCCAAAAAACTTAGTGAATTAGTTGACGGTAACTATATTGAAGCGAAGTATCTTGCATGTCCGATTGACGGCACTCCCTATGAATATGCAGGAGAACTTAAAGTTTTAAGCCCTTCTGTGGTAGAGAAGTCAATGATTTATTGTCCCAATGTGGATAAACATGGCGGTTATGTCATAACTTGTTTTGCTGACGGTCATGTCGAATCGACAGCTGTGAGAAAATAATTATATTTGAGGAGAAAATGATTTATGGCGGAATTATTGAAACGAGGTAATGTCCCATTGGAAATGCAATGGGATTTATCGGTTTTGTATCGTGATAATGAGGCGTATGAGGAAGATTTTGCCAAGCTGCCGTCTTTGGTGGATAAAGTAACTTCTTTCAA
>JAZRSP010000293.1:0-7666 GCA_045651565.1 Victivallaceae bacterium
GGGAAAGGCCCCCACATAGTAACTTGGTGATTATTGTCCAGCAAGGTCAATGCCAATGCTGTCCCCCAAGAACCGTCACTTAAAACTGTTACATTCATATTTTTAAACTCCTTATCCTTTTTTCTTCTCAAATTTATTCTCTGTGCCGTTGATAAGACGCTTGATATTGGTACGGTGGCGGTAAATGGAAACCCCGCCGATTACGGCAAAAAAGATTATTGAACTGTATGGAACTTCTTCAATTTTGAAGTAGCGGAAAATCAAGGCGAATATCGCCAAACTTGCCGCCGCAAAAATCGAGGCAAGTGATACATAACGAGATACTAGAAAGACGATTCCCCAGCCGATAATTGCCGCAATAAATGTCCAAGGCGCAAGTCCGAGGATGATTCCGCCACCGGTTGCGACACCTTTGCCGCCGGTAAATTTCAGATAGATGCTGAACATGTGACCTAACATGGAGCATGCCCCGGCAATTAAGGGGAGCATGGTGATCAGAGTTTGCCATTCAGCAACTTCGCAATCTTTAAAAAGCATTTTTGTAACTATGACCGGGATGTAGCCTTTCATCAAATCCAGGAAAAAGCAGAGTTTTCCCCAACCTTTACCGACGGTACGGGTAACATTAGTTGCTCCGATATTGCATGAACCGACTTTGCGGACATCGATACCATTCATTTTGCCGATTAAAAGACCGAACGGGATTGAACCTAAAAGGTAACTCCCGATAATTACTGCCAAAATCATAAAAATCATATTTTTTTCCTTTTTACTCTTTAAAAATGGTGTATTTAATATATATTATATATAAGATACATTGATTATTGGATTTTTGCAAATGAGAGAGTGAAAAAAATATGAAAATAGCACGATTAATTGTCGGAAACAGTGAGAAAAATTCAGATTTACTTTATAAAGTCGGAGTTTTTGTGCCGGATGACTTTATCTATTTCGAAGTTGACCAATTGCAGGGAGTGATAGTTTCTGCATTGGAATTTGACCGAGTGCATGCGAATGCAAAAAAAGATGTCAGGGTTTTCCAAAATGAATTTTTCGGTGCCGGGAATAATATTACCGATATTATTTTGTCTTTGGCTCGATGTGAAAAAATTGAAGAATTTGAAGTGCCGGGCGATTTCCCGTTGTTTTTAGCAGATGTTTTGAGAGAAAATTCTTTGAAGGTCACGGCGGTAAAGGGTAGATTTTTCCCGGAGAGAGAGTTCAAAAATGCCTGGGAATTATCACAAGTTAAAGAGGCAATGCGAATTACTGAACTCGGTATGAAAAAAGCATATCAAGTTTTAGCGGAGTCCAAAATAGGTAATGATGGTTTTGTCTATTGGCAAAACGAACTGCTGACTTCGGAAATTCTTCGGTCGGAAATAGATATAACTCTGCTTCGCAATGGTGCAATGCCCGACCATACGATTGTTGCATCGTATTTGCAGGCGGCTCAACCTCACAATGAGGGGCAGGGAGGAATTTATGCAAATAAGCCGATAGTGATTGATATTTTTCCGAGGTTACAGACGAGCGGATATTTTGGAGATTTAACCAGAACTTATGTTAAAGGTCAAGCCGATGAGATTGTAAAAAAAGCCTTTAACGCAGTTGTGGAAGCCAGAGATACTGCAAAGTCGGTTATTTGCAGTAACATTCCTTGCGAACAACCGTATTTGCTTGTCAAAAATATTTTGGAAAAACATAACTTTATGACCGGAATTGATAATTCTGGAAGAAATTATGGATTTTTTCACAGTTTGGGGCATGGCGTAGGACTGGATATTCACGAGTCGCCGAGATTAAGCAGAAAAGTCCCTGCAATTTTGCGTGGCGGTGAAATTGTAACCGTAGAACCGGGTTTGTATTATCCTGATTGGGGCGGTGTCCGCATGGAAGATATTGTTTATGTGAGAGAAAAAGATTGCGAAGTAATTACTCAAATCGGAGATGAATTTGAAATTTCTTAAAAATTTCAGCGATAACTACATTGATCTCATAAAAGTTACATTTTATCAAACTCTTTTGGTTGGAATTTTGCTTCAATATGAGATTAATTATTTTTATTGGTTTGCGATAGTCGGGATATTTTATGGTCTTTGTGCTGTATTGAAAAAGTGGTGTTATATCCCGATTTTAGGAGTGTTGCTGCTTTTTTCGCTGGCATTGAATTATACAAGAAGCGATATTGCTGACAATCATTATTATAATGTATTATCCGGCAAGGACGGTTATGGAGAGTTTGTTGTCGAAACTGATGACATACTCTATGTGACGAGTGATCTGGTCGGCAACAGTAAGTTTGTAACTTGTGAAATAAAAAATCTGCAACTTAATTATCATGAAAATTCCTTCGATACAACCGGAAAAATTCTGATTTATTGTGGAGATTTGGGGAATATCCCGCTAAAAATCGGAAATAAATTGAAAGTAATCGGCAATATATCTTTTGTGAGGGAACTTTCATCATTTGATGCCTTGCAGCATCAGTTTATGTCTAATTCGATTAATGAGAGTAGTTATAAAAAATATTTGAATGACCGTGGAATTTATGCAGTAATTTATCCCGACAAAAAAGAAGCGGATAAAGTCTGCTATGAAAACGGAAATTTTTCACTCTCCCGCTTAATTGCAAGTTGCAGGGATTTCCTGGTGGATAAAACTCTCCGATATATAAAAGATTATGAAGTCAGAAATACCGTTGCGGCATTGTTTTATGGGTGCAAAGGGGCATTGGATAGCGGTTGGAAAAGTGATTTCGTAAAAAGCGGCACGATTCACCTTTTCGCAGTAAGCGGCATGCATGTCGGGGTGCTTTACTTGTTTTTGATATTTCTTTGCCGATATGTTTCATTCAGGAGAAGACATCTTTTAACAATTATACCGATTTTGATTTTTACGGTGGCAACCGGGGCGAATATTCCTGCAATGCGAGCATTTATCATGATTTTGTGCTTTGTAATTTGCAAGGCGTCGTTATTAAAAATCAGCAATATCAATATTATTCTTTTGAGTGCGACAATTCTAATCGGATACAATGCGGATAATTTGACTGACATCGGCTTTTTGTATAGTTTTGTGATTACCGGAGTTTTGTTGCTTTTAAGTGACAAGTTGCAATATTTTCACCCGATTTTATTCTCAAAAAGGGATTTCGTCCCGGAGAAATTGCGTTATATTCCTAAAATTGAAAAATTTTTATGGCAGATAATTTTTATCATGTCGGGTTGTATTTTTGCTTTTGCGGCAGGGAGTATGATAAGTTTGCTGTTTTTTGGGAACACCTATTTGATTTCGTTGCTGATTAATGGGATTTTGATGTTGCTGATGACTGGGGTATCGGTTCTTATGTTATTTAGTTCGCTTATCAGTTTTTTGGGTTGGGAAAATAATTTTTTCACAATCATTTTTGAGAAAGTGATGCGTGGATTTCTGGATTTATGCCATTGGGCGAGTATGGTTGAAAGTAATTTGCCGATAGGGCAGGTTGCTTTATGGGAGATATTGTTGTTTTATACAGGACTTTTTACCGTGCTTATTGGTCGTAAAGGACGAACAATTTTAATCGGCTGCGCCTGTATTCTTGCTTTTCTGATTTTGCTGATTGTCTCACCAGATGAGAAAAAGTCCGGTGTGCTGGTTATGAAAAACGCTGAAAACAACATTACATTTTGCCTTTATGAATCGGGGATAGATTATGCAATTTTGTATAATATTGAGAACTTTGAAGATATTGAGTTATTAAGCAATTATCTGCGGAATTATGGGATTAAAAGGTTTGATTATATTATTATTGAAAAACTCAATTCAAATTCGGTAAAAACCTTGAACTCTTTAAACAAAAATTTTTATATCAAAAATCTTTTTGTGCTGAATCAAATTAAGCGGAATGAGCGAAAATTATTATCGGAAATGCTGCCGACTTTGATGGCAAATTTGCATTTCAGAGAGTCGGAAAGAGGCGATTTTATGAAAAATTGTAAATTTTTTAGTGAAAATGATCAATTTCAACTTGAATATTTCAATAATGCAACTAATTTTAAACTGAAACTTTTTTATAATGAATTGACAGATGTTGTGAAAATTGTCATGAATGACAGAGTGTTTTCGCAACAACTTACACAAAGTAATTTAACGGAAATTTATAATTATGAACTCTGAGAGAAAAATGAAAATTTGCCACATTATCACCCGAATGGTAATTGGCGGTGCCCAGGAGAATACTCTTTTTACCTGCCTTGACCACCTGAAAAAAGGCCATGAAGTCGTCCTCATCACCGGCCCGTCACTGGGGCGCGAAGGAGATTTGCTGGAACGCTTGAAAGTTGAACAGACAACTCCGCTAAAAGTGGTACATGTTGATTCAATGGTAAGAGAGTTGAGTTTGACAAAAGATATTAAATGCCTGATTGCACTCTATAAGTATCTTAAAAAAGAGCAGTTCGATATTGTTCATACTCACGCCTCCAAAGCCGGAATTTTGGGCAGAATTGCTGCCCGTTTGGCAGGGGTACGAGTGGTTGTGCATACGGTTCACGGACAACCTTTTCATGTCAGCGAAAAACCATGGAAGAATCTGATTTATAAGTTTTCGGAATTTTTTGCGGCACTTTTTTGCGACAAAATTTATGCGGTCGCTCAGGCAATGATTGACCAGTGCGTAAAAGCAAAAATTGCTCCGAGAGATAAGTATATGGTGGTTTACAGCGGTATGGATATTGAAAATTTCTTAAACTCCGAGTATGATAGAGAACTTGCAGCAAAACTTGGAATCGGGGAGAATAAAATTATTATCGGGAGCGTCGCAAGACTTTTTGAGTTCAAAGGATATGAGTATTTTATCCCTGCGGCTTTGGAGTTATCCAAAAAATATGATAATGTTGAATTTTTAATCGTCGGTGACGGCAAAATGTATGACGAAATTATTGCAAAAATTTCAGCAACTCCCTATAAAGAGAGATTCCATTTCGCAGGTTTGGTGTCGCCTGATCAGGTTTACCGCTATATTTCTCTTATGGATATACTCTGGCATTTTTCGCAAAGAGAGGGGCTTCCGAGAGCAGTTGTGCAGGCTTTGGCATCGAGTGTTGCGGCAATGGGATTCAATCTGGACGGCACTCCCGAAGTTATTTTGGATGGCAAAAGCGGCTTTTTGATTGATTATAAACATCAGGATTTATCCGGAAATTTAGTCCCGATTATCCAAAAAACTTCTGAATTGATAGAAAATGCGGAATTGAGAGAAACTTTCGGCAGTTTTGGGCGTGAAATTGTTGCCGAGAAGTTTGCGCATGAGTACATGTCAGATGTCTTGGAAAAAGAGTACCTCTCATTGTTGAAGTGATCTATAGTTTATCTTAGTGCGTCAGCGTTATATTAGGTGCAGGAAATTCTTTCCTGCTTCGGGTGTGCAGAGGGCTGAATAAGCCCTTTGCAAAAGGCGGTGGTAACTAACAAAAGTGAAACTTGTTTCACGACCACCGCCGTCTGCGCAAGCAGACATTGAATCTATCCACTCAAAATCGACCTTTAACGGAGGTTTCCTCATCGGCGCGGAGCCGAAGTGTTTTCTTTTTGGGGACTAACGCCGTCCCCAATTCCCTGCGCAAGGGCATTAGCCCTTGACCGTTGTACCTGTTGAGTTGGTTGGTCTTAGGCGGTTGGGCTGTAGGAATTGTGGCAAAATCTTAGGGGAGTCCCTCCGTTTTTTGACGGAGTGACCCCACAAAGCTTTTGCCACACTTTCGCCAACTAACGGAGATTTTCGACGCCACTCAAATCTCCTTTTTTTAATATTCGTGTGCATTCGTGGTTTAAACAAAAAAATGGAGCGAAAATTTACTTTTCGCTCCACACTACAACAATTTCCAATTTTATCTTACCAAGTTTCACCCATTTTTTTTAATGCATTTTGCGCATCTGCATGACCTTGTTCCGCCGCTTTGCGAACCCATGTTACCGCTTTGGTATAATCCTTCGCTACGCCATCGCCATGATAGTAACACAACCCCAAAAAATATTGAGCATTTGCATTTCCCTGTTCCGCCGCCTTGAGAAACAATTTTACCGCTTCGGCATAATCTTTTGTTACGCCATCGTCCAAGCAATAACATACGCCCAAAAAATATTGCGCCTCTGCATCTCCCTGTTCCGCCGCTTTGCGCAACCATTTTACCGCTTCGGTATAATCTTTTGTTACACCAACGCCACTTTTATAACATAAGCCCAAACTATATTGCGCATCTGCAAGACCCTGTTCCGCCGCTTTGCGCAACCATTTTACCGCTTCGGCATCATTCTGTGTTACGCCATCGCCCGATAAATAACATAAGCCCAAATTATACTGCGCTATTGCATTTCCCAGTTCCGCCGCTTTGCGATACCATTTAACTGCTTCGGCATAATCTTTTGTTACACCATCGCCATTATAATAACATAAGCCCAAAATATATTGCGCCTTTGCATCTCCCTGTTCCGCCACTTTGCGAAACCATGTTACCGCTTCGGCATAATTCTGTGTTACGCCATCGCCCAAGAAATAACATAATCCCAAAAGATATTGCGCCTCTGCATATCCCTGTTCCGCCGCTTTGCGATACCATTTTACCGCTTCGGCAAAATTCTGTGTTACGCCATCGCCATTACGATAACATAAGCCCAAAAAATATTGCGTACCTGCATGACCCTGTTCCGCCGCTTTGCGAACCCATTTAACTGCTTCGGCATAATCTTTTGTTACACCATAGCCATAGTAATAACATGCGCCCAAAACCGCTTGCGCCTTTGCATCTCCCTGTTCCGCCGCTTTGCGAAACCATTTAACTGCTTCGGGCAGACTTTGTTTAACATAAAACCCATTACGATACATCATGGCAAGTTTACATTGTGCTTCTGTATTATCTTTGTTAAATAATCCACTTTTTGCCATCGTTTTAACTTTTTCATAAATAAATTTTTTCATTGCCGGGTGAATATTTTCATAATCATCAAGATTATTTAAATCGATCACCCAGATTACATAGCCATCTTTTGATAAGTTGGTATTAAGTAAATCTCCCTTAACTTTATCATAGATTTGGTCACCAATTTGCAAAAATGCAATATACCTGCAATGTTTATCGTTTTCAGCAAATTCCCCAAAAGGTATTGATGAAACTGATATTAAATCACCATTTTCATATTGAAAAATATTAAATTTCTGAAAAGCATTTTCAAAATCATCGCTAATAGCATTCAATGCTTCTTGCAAAGTAGTCAATTTGCCATTCGATGTATGATTAACTCTGATATTCCATGTTCCGGTAAATTCCGGGATGTAAATTTTTATTGTAGAAGTATTTACCCGTCTAAGAGTTGCTCCAATAGCATCTTTTCCGCTTTCAGTGTATATTGGGAAATTGCCGCCTTGCAAGATATCTATTGTAGGAGAGTTGCTCGCCATGTATGTAGCCAAAGCTCTTCCTTGGGTTGTATCAAGTTCCATTCTGAAAGTAATATCTTTGGTGCGGTATGGCTCTATTTCAAGAATATCTATTGGCATTCCATACGGTTTAGCAGTTATATTATACGCTCCATGTTCTCCGTATACCGGAATATAAACTTGCTTTAAGTTACAATGAATTTTTTCGTTACTGTTATTAGTAATGCTAACAGTAAAAGTTAAATG
>JAZRSP010000294.1:0-1231 GCA_045651565.1 Victivallaceae bacterium
GCGTGGCGATTTGTTTGTTATAGCGTCCCGTCCTTCGATTGGAAAAACCGCATTTGCACTCAATGTTGTACGCAATATGGCATTGGCTACAAAAAATCCATCCTGTAGTCTCTTTTTCAGTATAGAGATGACCGAAGAACAAATAACTAAAAGATTACTTTGTTTGGACGCCGGTGTTAATGAAAAGGAAATTCAGAACTTAAATCAGAAGGATATGACAAGAATCTCTGATGTTGCAAGTCGTTTTGCAAATGCGAAAATTTTCATTGACTCTTGCTGCGGTATTTCTACTGATAAAATTCGAGAAAAATGTCTGAATTTGTATCAAAGGCATAAAATCGATATTATTGTCATTGATTATTTACAATTAATAAAATTTAAATCTCAAACCAATATTCAGCAACAATTTTCGGAAATAATACAAGAGTTGAAACAGCTTGCATGTGAATTGGATTTGCCGGTGGTAGTACTGGTTCAACTTAATCGCGAGTTGAGTGAAACAACAGAAATACCACACATGGGACTTTTTCGGGAGGCAGACGCTGTTGTTGAATTTGCAGATGTTATAGTTTTGTTGCATCGAGAACGAAAAGAAGGCATCAATAAAAGAGCATTTGCAATTGTTGCACAAGCCCCCAATGGGCAAAACGGAGTGGTTACGATGCAATATAATTCTGAAAATCAACAGTTTAAAATTGCTGATACCTGTGAAAAATTATAATGAAAATAAGAGGGCGAGAAATGCTTAAATATTTACGGCTTTATTACAATTACTTTCTAGTCAAGTGGGGATTTCGCAAAGTTCTTCCGACATATTTTGTAAACAGAATCGAAGTTGCCGATTGCGGCGAAGAACTTGTACCTTATCAGGGAGTTTGGGTGCGTAAACGCATTGCCGCTATGTTGGAAAATGCTCAAAGAGCATTGCCAACCCATTTTGAAATAAAGGTCGTCAGCGGTTTCCGCAACGAAACCGAACAGCTTGCCTTGCGTGAAAAGTTCGGCAATAAGCAGCGTGTCGCAGCCGATAGCGGACACACTACCGGCGGGGCGGTGGATGTAACGCTTTTTTATTGCGGAAAAGAGGTGGACTGTGGAAGCAAATACTTAACTTTTACGCTGCAAACTCCCACCTGGAGTAATGCGTTGAACCGCAGTCAACGGCGTAACCGTTTTATCCTTTACAACGCAATGACCCAAGCAGGATTTGTCAATTACCCGCTGGAATGGT
>JAZRSP010000295.1:0-3159 GCA_045651565.1 Victivallaceae bacterium
AATTGCCTGTGGTAAATATTGATTGCGGAACAGATTCAAATCTAAGTCATCAAGCCTTGCTGCCATACAAGGCATTTCTTCAAAACGGATACCTGCAGATTTACTACGTTCCGTTAATATATGCAAATCTTCATCTGTCGCTAAAGCTTTCCTTGCGCCAACACGAACCCACGCTTGCCCTTTGTAACGGATCGGAGGGTATGCAGACGGAAAAACTTCAATTGCGGCAACATCACCTTCCGGGAAGTTGAATATTTCAATCGCCATAGATGGTGGCGGCAATAATGCACCTTCCGTCTTGAGCCCTCCTAATGAAGTTAATTGTTCATCGCTGATTCTTTTTCCGGAAATCCGTCCATCGTTTTCTACTCCAAGCAGGAGATATCCAGGCTGTTTCCGCCCCGGCAAATCGTTGGCAAAAGCACTGATAGCCTGTCCCATTTTTTCAGCTTTATCAAAAGCTCTGGAACGCTCGACTGTTTCAGATTCAAGATCTGTCAATAATTTTTTCAGTTCAGCTTCTGTCAACATTTTTACCTCAACAAGTTTCTGTCTTTGATACACCTGTAATCATCATTGGTAATATACTGCTGAAACTCGTATTTTTCAATCAATTTTATGTTATTTATCAAAATATCACGCTTCATTGCCCATAGCTTCTCTTAGACAAGATGTAACGATAACACTGGGCGTTACGTTAATTGAATGCTCTTCAACGCTGGTGAACGCTTTTTGCGTGGAAACGGCTGAAAATCAACGAAAAACGCCTTTAAGCGTTGAAGAGTGTTGAATTTTTCAACGCTCTTCAATGCTCTTCAACAGTTCATAACATCGTTAGGGGTATTGCGTTTTTCCAAATGTAACTTTTCAGGTGAATTATGAATAACGTTGTTTATCTAGACAATGCTGCAACAACTTTTCCCAAGCCAGTGGACTTTTACTCCGAGACAATGAAAATGTTTCAGGAGTTCGGAGTCAATGGCTCCAGAGGGCATCATCATCTTGCAGATAATATGCTTCAGCATGCAAATGTACTCCGGAAGAATCTTGCAATCATATTTGGAGTTACTCCAGAGAAAATCATTTTTTCTGCATCAGCGACACTTGCGGCAAATCAAATCATACAGGGACTTGATTTTTCAACGATAAAAAACGTTTATATTTCTCCTTTTGAGCATAATGCAACCTATAGAACTATCTGGGCGATGCAACAAAAATATGGATTTGCATTAAACATTTTGCCTTTTGACCGTTTTTCTTGGGATGAAAGCAAAACCAGCTTTTTGTTCGCTAACGCAGAGCCTGATGTGGTAATTTGTACTCATGCATCCAATGTATTTGGCAATATTTTACCAGTAGATAAAATCTTTGCAGAAGCCAAAAAGTACAAAGCTGTTACAATTCTGGATAGTGCACAGACGGCAGGAACAATTCCTGTGATTGCAAACGATTTGAATGCAGATTTTGTTATCTGGGCTGGACACAAAGGTTTATATGGACCTGCTGGAATCGGTGGTTTTGTTATCAATACCACATACTGTTTGCGACCTGTAATTTATGGTGGAACAGGGATTTTTTCAGAAGACACATCAATGCCTGAAACTATGCCTGAAAAATTTGAAGTTGGCAGTATGAATTCGTTGAATATTTTAGGTTTGTTAGTCTCTACGGACTGGCTTCTGAAGAATAGCTCAACCGTAATTCAAACAAAATCCCATATGACGCAATGCTTGTTTGAGACATTGAGAAAATATTCAGATATTTGTTCAGTTGTAAGTGATGAAAAAATAGCAAATGCTGGAGTAATATCAATTATACCACAAACAATGTCTCCAGCAGAAATGGATTCTTATTTGGCACAATCAGGTATTTGTGTGCGTTCTGGCTTGCACTGTGCTCCATTAGCCCATAAACATATGAAGACTGCCCCCGAAGGGACAATCCGTTTTTCTATAGGCTATTTCACAACAACAGAAGATATTACTGTTTTATCTGATTGTTTGGATATGCTGTAATATTCTGTTGTTCTGCGATATTTCGCATCCATTTGTTGGCAAAGGTGGTTAAATCGTGCTGCAGGGGCAGATTTATGCCGTCATCTTCAAAGATGCTGTTGTGTTTGCACAGATAATCATTGCGGAAGCTGATTGGGTAATAATCGCCGCCCATGATGGTAAATTCCATTTCCGGGTCAGCCATTAAGTCACCGCTTTGCTCTCCGTAATGGGCGATGCTGATGACTTCTCCGTAGCCCGGAAGTCTTCCGACTTTTTCGATGACAACGGGCATGAAAGCGGGATTGTTGTTGATTTTGGCATGGCTGCCTTCGGTCAGCATATACGGCTCATGGAACATTGATTCGTAAAGCTGCTGGATGATGAGTTTTGCACGGGTGTTGAGACATTTCATTTGGAAACCTTCCTTTCAATATATTTATTGATTTATTGTATAAATGGGGATATTCTGCCAAAGCAATTTTATTGCTTGAGCGTATTGGCAATATGACTAAGGCACATTTAAGGATTTTTTTCTGAAGTGTTTTCCACAATAAATTTTTGCGGATTATTGCTGATTTTCTTCTCCAACAGAAGTTGGTCGGCATACAGATTCATTTTAACGATAAATTCTTCCGGTTCGTCCTGGGCAAGTTGACAGAGCCGTTGCCGGAGGGTGCGGATGGTTGAAACAGAATCATCGATTTGCAATAAGCCTGACATCATCAACATTCGTTTGTGCCGGGAAAGTTTGTCAGCGTGTTGCTGATAATGTTTGGTCATATCTGAACTCAAATGTCCCACAATAGTTTGGATCACCGGTAGCGGAACGCCTTTTAATCCGGCATAATAACAAAAACAATGCCGCAAACTGTGAAAATCTTTGATGCTTTGATTCCGTCCAGTCGCAGTCTTGCGGGTTGTTTGAATACCCAAACTATTCAAATATTGTCCGATTTTATCAGATAAACTTTTTGCCCGATGCAAATATAATCGGGCAGCTTCCGGGATAACATAAGGGTTCCCGGCTTCTTTTTCTTGGTAGAGTTTATTTAAGCAAGCTGTTAAATCTTCTGTTACCGGAATATGAACTAATGTATTGGTTTTACGGGTAACTCGATGAATTTCCCTGTAAAAAGTATCATCAGGATTTAAATTCTCTCCA
>JAZRSP010000296.1:0-2649 GCA_045651565.1 Victivallaceae bacterium
CATCGACACAGAACAGGCAAAAATGCTCCCCGGGTGGAATGCCATTCAATCTTTTCTTTATCCGGAACTTGCCGCTGAAACTGAAAACAAGCTGAAACAGCGCGGTCTTGAGCTTGCCATCAGCAAATTCATCCTGCTCACAGAAGGGGATGTGTTTGATCTGCAGCTTCAGGGGATCTCTGAAACACAGTTGAAGTTCCTGCTGCAACACAAAATGATCCATCCGGACTGGACTTACCAAAAAGAGGATGGCGTCTACCGGATCACCAACGGCAAGGAAACAGAGTTGACCATTCAACCCCTGCAGAACGGACTCCGTTTTACCAATGGCACGATCCGGCAGAAAGTTTTTCTGAACTTCAAACCTCAAAAGGGTACAATCATTCAGGGGGTCCTGCTCTGTACGCCGGAGAAAGATCAACACCCCGCCCTGACCGATGTGCGGATCATTTACTTCTATTTGAACAAAGCAGCCGGGAAGGTCGTACTTGACTTTTTCATCCGAGGAAAAGATCCGGAAGCCGATAAACGGATCGCCGCAGATCTGAATCTCTACTTCGCAAAACTCTACGCCAACGCCGCACAGGAAACGGCATTCGATGCGAGTCTGCTCAATATCTACCGGGTTTCCACCGGACAGGGCTGGGTGAAACTCCGGATCACTCTGACACCGGAACAGGCAGAAATATTTTTCACACAATTCGGAACTGCCCTGAAAGATATGCTTCCACGGTAATGAAGCCCGGCAAGTCCGGCAGGTCCGCTGACGGAGTTTTTCTCCGGAGCTGGAATTCCCCCCTGTTTTTGACGACTCCCCCCTACCCCCATACGATGTCTGGTCGTCCGTCAAAAACAGCCCCCACCGGACGCCCGGGGAAAGTTTCCCCGGGCGCATCAAGGTGCGAAGCGTCAAACAAAACGCCCTTGAAAATCCCCCAAAAAGGGCACTAAATTTTTATCTTTTTGCTCTTGATTTGATATTAAATATATTGATTATAAATAAGTTGCAAGTGGCTTGGTCATTGTTTTTCATCGTGATTGAAAAAATATTGTTTTGAGGGGGATTGGCTTGGTTTTGTGTGGTTATTCAACAAAATTGGCAAATAATGGCAAATAAGATTTTTGAGCGTAAAACCGAAGTTTTCTGTATAATGTAACGAGTTGAGTTATCGTTCTCTTTCAAAAAGAATTCTCTCTTGGTTTTTCGGGACGGATGGCGTATGTTCCCGAAAAACCTTTTCATTTTTAACGAACCAAGAGAGGATTTCTGCCTATGCCAAGAACCAAAGGTACTAAACGACGAGCCAACGGAACCGGGCGTGTTTATAAAAGTAACGGCGTATATTATTTGCAGTATCGCTTGCCAAATGGAAGTCGCAAAAGTGTCACCCTCAAAGACGAAAAAGGGGAGAAGATCACTGATTTGCGGAAAGCGGAAACTGCCGCCAGAAAATATCTGGAACCATTCCGGAAGATCAATGAAATTGATAACCGATTGGAATATCTGGAAGAAAAAGCCAAGTTGAAACAATTTGCCGCCCGTACCACCATTTTGTTGGAGGATGCTTTTGAACGATTCCTGACCAAGCCCCGACGGAAAACGATGACAGAGATCACATTGAAAATCAATCGAACCCACTGGGAAGATTTCGTACTATTTATTCAGGATAAATATCATTTAACACACCTTGCCGAGGTTGAAACAGAACACGCGGACGCCTATATCGCATTCCTGCGGGATCATGGCGTTTACAAGCGGACCATCGGGAAAGCCGGGAAAAAATATACGAAAAACAAAGTGTCTGCGTCAACCATCAATAAATATTTGAAAATTTGCCGCTATGTTTTCAAGATGCTGCTGACGGATCTGGGATTCGGGATCACGGAAAATCCGTTTTATCATATCCGCTGCGGTGAACTCAAACAAATAGACCGTGAGGTATTTACTCCGGCAGAATTGAAGTTGATTTTTACCGATCCACCGCCATTGATGCGGGCAATGTTTACGATAGGATTATGCACCGGATTGCGGGAGGGGGATGTGGCGACGCTGAAATGGGAAGAAGTTGACGGGTATTCTCCACAATATCTTGATATGTCCGGATACAGGGAAATCCATCGAATCACCAGCAAAACTGAAACATTGGTTCATATTCCCATTACCGAAGAATTATCTGACTGCTTGGAATGGTTATGGAAAGAACGGCATATTGCAGGAGAGTTTCAGGAATATGTGGTTCCGGATGCTGCAAAAATTTACCTGGAAGATGCTCCGTTATTGTCCTATCGCATCAGAGTTTTTCTGGAAGGTCTTGGAATCAAAACGCGAAAATTGAATTCAAATGGGAGATATCAGAGCATCAAAGATTTTCACAGTTTACGGCATTGTTTTTGTTATTATGCCGGATTAAAAGGCGTTCCACTACCGGTGATCCAAAGTATTGTGGGACATTTGAGTTCAGATATGACCAAACATTATCAGCAGCACGCCGACAAAATTGCCCGTCAGAAAGGAATGTTGATGATGTCAGGATTACTGCAAATCGATGACTCCATTTCCACCATCCGCACCCTTCGGCAACGCCTCTGCCAACTCGCCCAGGATGAACCGGAAGAGTTTATTGTCAAAATGAATTTGTATGCCGATCA
>JAZRSP010000297.1:0-9609 GCA_045651565.1 Victivallaceae bacterium
GTAAGTGCTTTTGCCGCTAATTATCCATTCGGTACAGAAATTTTGAACGGCGGTCGAGTTGAACCGATAAGTTTGAACTTGGTTGGTTCTACCAATGAACACATGAACTTCTGTTTTGCACATCAGTTTTCAGACAAGTCGATTTATCTCTATCATTCACAAGGGATTCATACTGTTACTGAATATAGTGTACATCGTCGTTCTTTTGATGGCGGTAAGACTTGGGAAAGAATTAATTTTGCATTCGGCGGACTTAATGCTTTTGAACGCCTGAATGGTGATAAATGTAATGTACACTGCTGGGAAAATACAGAAAAGTTCGAACATCCAGTTATAGTTAAAGTTTTAAAGAAGGACGGAAGCGGTTATACTGAAGAAAAAACTACTATTAAACTTCCGTTTGAAAGTATTTGCCACTTCCATCGTGATGTAATTAGAACTCAGGACGGCAGACTTCTTCTCAATGCCTACGGACGCAAAAAGGGCGAATCAAAGTTTTGCAGTTTTGTTGTTGAGTCAAAAGATGATGGAAAAACTTGGCATTATCTCTCTATGATCATGGAGGATAAAGAAGGTAAATATGTAGAAGGTCCTAATGAAACAACTGTTATTCAATTAAAAAATGGCGATATTTTGGCTTTTGTGCGTACCGGTACTACTCCTACTTTCCAGTTCCGCAGTACTGACGGTGGTAAAACTTGGGGAGAGATGACAGAGCTTTGTAATTTCGGTGTAGCTCCGACTGCGAAACAACTTGCTGACGGAACTTTGGTAGTTTTGACCGGTCGTCCAGGACTTTTCATGTATATTGACTTCTCCGGAACTGGCAAAAATTATCAGAAATTTACTGTTTGGGGCAACAATGGAAGTTCTTATGCTTCATTGTTTGAACTTGAACCGAATAAAATTATGATTATTTATGATGAGAGTGATTTTGGTTCATGGAGAACTGATTCAAAATTTTCTCGCATTATGGCGGTAACTTATAATGTTGTCAGAGATGATTCACTTAAATTTGAAGAAAAAATCGATCCCAGAGCAAAAAATTATCAGGTATTTTATTCACCATTGAGCCGTAAAGCTCCTGAATTTAGAGACCTTTTTATTCCTTATGGTTACAATGAAAAAGATGCAAAAGGTGATGTGAAAGCATGGTGGCAGGTTATGGAAATTGCAGAACGCCCGCATCCAGTTTTGCATTTGGAAAGCAAGGGTGTAACTGCACCTGCGAAATTTGCTAATTATGCTGCTAATTTGGGTGGAAAAAACAAAATAGATTACAACACTTGCGAAGTTGCATGGGAGTGCCGTTTGACCGATATGAGTGTAAATGGTGAACAATTTAGAGTATTGGCAAGATTGAAAAAAAGCGGCAGTTTCACCTATGCCTCTGTTACAAAAGATGGTATTATTGTATTAGATAACAATAAAACAAAGAAGATTCCTTTTGCAACAGGAACTAATTTCCATTCATTTGTTTTGAAACTTGATGCTGCGAGCAATAGTTTTGCTCTCTATGTCGATGGCAAGGATACTCCTATTTGCCAAGGAAAATTAACCGCTACTAATGTAAAGGATAATTATCTCCAATTCGGTGATGGATCAAGTGCTGTTTTCGGCGGAGTTGATCTCTCATATCTCGGTTATTCATTCAAATAATCTGAAAATAATAATGGCGGTGATTGAAATTCAATCACCGCCATTTTTTTTGTTTTATTTATTTTTTCTGTAAGATTGGTTCATTGATAGTGCTTAATGTCAAGCCCTGATACTTTTCTTTCGGTTGTACCGGGAAGAACCACAATGCGATGAAGACCAGAATATAGTCAATCGGCAAGAAGAAGGCAAAACTGCGCTCCAATGGTACATCTTTGACATAAATATTACTGTAAATATACCAAATCAAAATTGATTGACTGCAACCAAAGAAAAAGCATGATATCAATCCTGACAATTTACCGTACCAATGTGCTCTGATTGCTTTTATTAAATATGGTATTGCAAAGGCAGTTCCGAGAATAATCCAGAGATAGACATACCAGTCAAATGCCAATTTGCCTCCCCACCCGAAACCGACACTAGGATCTTCTTTCCATGCGGCAACTGCCGGGCGGCTTAATGCGTACCAGAAGTTATTAGCAATTTTTTCTCCGAAAGCGTAGACTGTAAATGCCCAAATCAAGGTCGAATTGGCGCGTTTGGACAATACGGCTAAAAGGAATGCCGGCAAGACTGCTGTGCCGAAAATGACGAACAAAGTTTGAACTTCGGCAACTGACTGCTTTAAAAAGTTTCCGGAGTATTCCAGAAGAAAACCGAAGATCATTACGAAGAGTCCTAAATACAAGGTTGCCAATTTTGAGATTCTTACTTCACCTGCGGCATCAAGATTTTTATTGATAAATTTCACATGAAATTCTTTGAGCCAGATTGTCGCCATTGAGTTCAATCCGGAACTCAATGTACTCATAATTGCAGCTAACATCCCGGCAATGAAAATACCCGGTAACGGTGTCGGCAATTCAGTTGCAACGAAGTGGAAAAATGCCTTGTCTCCTGCTCCTTCTTTGATGGAAGGGTCCGGATTCTGGAAGTAATAGGTGAATACTGCCAAACCGACAAACCACAATGCCAGAGTAAATATTGCACTGAATCCGGTTGAAACACATTGTGCTTTGAAACCCTCTTTCCAGTTTTTTGTGCTGAGTAATCGCTGGATGATGATTTGGTCGCTGCATGCAGTTGTAAGTGGGCTGATAATACCATTCCAGACCATCAGGAAAAAGAGCAATCGCAAGTACGGGGTAAGTTTATAGAAGTTTGGATCGCTGAATTGCGGAGCACCTCGACCTTGTTCAAATGCAGTGGTAATTGCCGCAACTGCTCCGCCGTCAATTTTGTAGCAGAGAATGCAGATAACTGCAAAAAATGTTCCGAAAAGTACCACAAACTGTAAGACATCTGTCCAAATAACCGCAGTTGCACCGCCCTTGAAAGTATAGAAAACCGCAAATACACCAACTAAAAGAATTGAGAAAAATGGAGGCCAATTGTATGCCGCTTCAAAAATTTTAGCCGTGGTATAGATGACCATACCCAAGTACATGGTTCTTGTATAGAATACTGCCGCTGCAATTACTCCGCGAACAGTTTTATCGTAGCGGTACTCCAAATATTCATAAGGCGTGAAACTGCCCAGACGGAAATAGAAGCGGGTGAAAATAAGATAACAGGGAATTGAGAGAAGTGTTACCAGGGTGTTTTGAACTAAAAACAAGGTCAAGCCATTGTTGTAAATTTCGCCCGGAACCATTACCAATGATACGGAACTCAAAAGTGCCATTACGCATGCCATTCCGACTGCGAAAAATGGCAACTGCCGTCCTGCCATAAGGTATTTTTCAGCGGTTTTGTTGCCTCGTGAGCAGTATAAACCAATTGCCAATACCGCGGCGAGGTAAATAACGATCATTGAATAATCCCAACCGTTTTGCAGAATTTCCTGCATTAATTTGTTAAAAGACTCTAACATTTTTCCTCCTTAAAATTTAGTGTTGAATATTAAAAATTTATTATTTTTTCAAGTCATAACCGATATAGGACAAATCAACCGAACCTGACACTGCACTAGAGCCGTCTCCAAATTGGATACGATTGTCAAAGTGATTTTTGTTAGGATTTAATTTGCCTTCTGAAATCAATTTGCCATTTCCGTCAACTAACTTCCAAGTCGCACTGTCTGCATCGGCATGGAGTTCAAAAGCCTTGAATTTTCCATGTAAATCATAGGGAATTTCAATTGGTTGATTGTTGCTTTTCAATAAAATTTTGTCTTTGGTAAATTCAACGACGGCAAAACTTGAAGTTTGGGCAAAAGAGCAGAGGATTTGAAACTGCGGTGCATCAGTGCCATGGTCATTAACACGCAATTCCCAACCGATTTTGACCTTGGAGTATGGTTCAACGCCTTGTAAGTTTGCACGATAATTTGCGAAACGGTAGGGTCGAGCTTCTCCCTTTAACTCCAAATGCAATACCGGATATGGGCGTTCAGCAATTTTTTGAATCTCCCAATAAGTATTATTTTGAGCCGCTTTTTCATTTGAGCGATGAAGCAGGCCGTGGGTGAAAAACGGTGTGCGCTTTTCAACTGCCATGCCGCAATCAGGTGAGTAAAAAACTTGATACTCTTTCGCTTTGGGATGAGTTTCATTGGAAGCAAGGAGTCTATCGTCTTTGATTACATTGAATCTGGCGGCGAAAATTCTGCTGAATCGTGCCAAATTTTTCCAAGCACCAATGTCGCTTTCGTCATAAACAACAGTGATTTGGTTTTCGGCAGTTTCCAAAATTGAAGCGTAAGAACTTCCGCTTCCGCCATAGACTTGATAGGTTTGATAATTATTTCCGGTACCGGTAAAGTCTACTAATAAATAGAGTGCCGGACGCCCGGAAATTACCAGCAATGTACCGTTTTTCATTACATGTGCCATGGGGGCAACGCAGAATGGGGCAATGTTTTTGCGTTCACCCCAAGTTTTGCCGCCGTCACGACTTCTGAGTTGTACCAAATCGCCAACTGCTGTCAAGCGGATAAATGCTAAAAAATCACCATTAGGTAATTCTACTACATCAGCTTCATTCGGGCCTTCGGTAAATTGTACGGAATAGTCTTCCAAAATGGTTGAGTAGTAGTGCCATGACTTGCCGTCATCGGTTGATTCAATCAAAAATGAATGATTTTTGTTAGCATTTTCCTTATAGCCGTAACCGGTTAAAAGCAAGCGATTATCTTTGGTGCGAAGCACTTTGCGATGCAGGCGGAAAGAACTCTTGTATGGCAGTTTAATGGTGGATGTGGTAACTTGACCGATGTGATTTTCGTCAGCAGTTTTGTGAACCAAAGTATGAGTGTCGCTAACTTTATTGTCCCAGCACTCAATTTGACATTTTTTGCCGTCAAGTGTTTCATAGGCATTAAAACCGCCCAGACACCCTTTTTGCCCGCGTTGCCAAGTAACACCATTATCCAAAGAGTAATCACGACAACCGTATTCAGAAACAGTATGAATTCCGCCGGAGTGCCGCAAATAGATTGAGCCGTCAGAGAAATTCTGCGCAAAACAGAAATTCAAGTGCTCATTGGTTGATTCTACCAATGACATGCTGATTGGTTCAATTCTGCCTCCATTCATAATGACAGTACCGAAGGGATAAGAGCTGTCCGCATGCAAAAATATTGCCCCGAAAACAGACAAAAATCCCACTACAACTAATTTTAAGTTATGATTCATAATAACTCTCCCAAGATAAAATATTAAATTGTTTTAATTTTTATTACCATGTAATCGCGATGAAATTCATATTGTTCTTACGATTAATCCGATGTTAATATTATAGCACAAAAAAGTTTATTTTCAAAGAAAATATTGTTTTTAAAAATAAAAAAGTTATATGCTTGTATTGTGTATATATAAGGAATATTGGCAAATAATAGAGTTTTAAGGCGGAAAAGTTGTATTCTTGTATTTTCTATGAATAGACAATTTGGAAAGCCGAAAACAGTAGTATTAAAAAAAATGATTTTTTTTAAGAAAAACAGTGTTTTTTTGAGAAATTGTGCTATATTATTATTTATGATATTTTCTTAAATCATATAAAAAAAGGAGAAAAAAATGGAAAATAAGAAAAATTTCTCTGTAAGAGATCGAATTTTGGGCGGTCTTTTTGGGAAAGCAGTAGGCGGAACTTTGGGACAACCCTGTGAGGGATTGCGCGGTCCATTGTTTCTGGATCGTTATACTCCGGAACCGACTGAAATGCAGCCGAATGATGATTTGGATTTGCAGATCTTGTGGATTTGCAAGATTGCAACTGATTGGAATGGTGTGCTTTCTCGCAAAAATTTTGCAAAGGCATGGGTCGAAAATGTTCACTTCTATGTTGATGAATATGCAGTGGCAATTCGCAATATTGAAAAAGGTATTTTGCCTCCATTTTCAGGACAATACGACAATGCTTTCAATAATGGTTTAGGTGCAGCAATTCGTAGTGAAATTTGGGCGTTCCTTGCTCCGAATAATCCGGAATTAGCAGTAAAATATGCTTCGTTTGACGCAGAAGTTGACCATTGTGGGGACGGTTATTATGCAGAAATGTTTTTGACCTCTCTTGAAAGTTTGGCTTTCGGCGAAACTGATGTTATGAAGTTGATTGAAAAAGGTCTTAAATATATCCCCGAAGATTGTCGTTTGGCGCAGGCAGTTAGAGATACAATTCAATGGTGTGCAGAATCTGATGAGCCGTTGGTGGTTCGCAGAAATATTTTGCGCAAATACGGCAGTCCGAACTTTACCGATGTGGTGATGAATATTCCGTTCATGATCATGGCATTGATTTTGGGTAAAGGTGTTTTCGGTAAATCAATTTGCCTGGCTAATAACTGCGGCCGTGATGCGGATTGTACTGCGGCAACTGTCGGTGCGATTTTGGGCATCATCAATCCTGATGGTATTGAAGAGCAATGGTTGAAACCGATCGGCAGAAACTTGGTTGTAAGCAAAGAAATTACTGGTATCAATCCGCCGGCAACTTTGGACGAACTTACAGACTTAATCATTGAATGGCAGGACAAAATTGTTTGTGATGATACTTTGCCGGTAGAACCGAATTGGAAAGATTTTGAAATCCATGCTAAAACAGGGGTATCAGTTCCTAAATCAAGAGGTGATATATCTCGCGACAAATATTATGCAACAGAACTGAGCGATATAACTTTCAAAGGCTGCTTGAATGAAGTTGATTTGAGTGATTTACAGGGTGATAGTTTCCGTATTTATGAGATAAATATGCATGTGCCTTATGACGGTCGTTATGCTTTTATTGTAGCAGCAACTTGTCGTTGCTTGGTTTGGCTTAATGATGAATTGCAATTTGGACAATCACGAGGCGATTTTGTGCCATCAACCAATCGCCCGCACATTAATCAAAACTTGCGTATGTTCATTAAGAAAGGTACTTATAATTTGAAAATAGCTCTTTCTCCATACGATGAAGAACAACTTTCAACTCCGCTTTTCTTCTGCTTGGCAAACCATGAATACAAGTTTATTCTCGGTGCATTTGATCGGGATAATAATAAAAATTTAAAAAATGAGGAATAAAATTATGGTAGATTTAAGCAAATACCCTTTGACTGTGGATGATATTCGTATCCGCGACCCATTTGTTTTGCCGGAAAACGGCAAATACTACATGACCGGAACAAATGCTGATGATTCGACTTACTTTGTCATCTATGTGAGTGAAGATTTGGTTCATTGGAGCGAAGTAAAAACCATTTACAAGCCGAGCGGAGATATGGAAGGCACAAAAGATTATTGGGCACCGGAAATTCATGTCTATAATGGAAAATATTATCTTTTCGGAACTATTAATCGTGATGGTGATTATCGTGGAACTTATATTTTGGTGAGCGATACTCCCGACGGGGAATACAAAATGTGGTCAGAAAAAATGGCTACTCCGGAGCATTGGATGTGTTTGGACGGGACTTTGTATATCGAAGACGGCAAACCATATATGGTGTTCTGTCATGAGTGGTTGCAGGTCTGCAACGGTACTATGTGCTATATGCCGTTGCGTGATGACTTAAAAGGTCCGAGCGGCAATCCGAGATTGATGTTCTCTGCCACTGACGCCTCATGGTGCCGAGCAATCAGTATGAATCGCGGAGCAAATTATCCTTGCTACATCACCGACGGCCCCTGCATGTACAGAAGCAAGAAAAACGGCAAACTCTATATGCTTTGGTCAAGCAAAGGCGATGGCGGTTATACTGTCGGTATTGCTGAAAGCAGCAACGGCCGTTTGGACGGAGAGTGGAAGCAGCTTGATAAGGTGCTTTTCGGTGCGGACGGCGGACATTGTGGAATTTTCCAGGACTTTGACGGTAGTTGGAAAATTACCTTGCATCAACCGAATCAGCGTCCCTTGGAACACATGAAACTCTATGATTTGGGCGAAGATGCAGAGGGAGTTCCCTGTATTTTGAACTAAAAAATATTGTATATATAATAATATATAAAGATAAAGACTGTTGCAAAAATTTTCTGCAACAGTCTTTTTTTTGAGATTCCTCTTAAAACAGTTTATTGAAGTTTCAAAACACCGCCTGTATCCGCACTGGTTGCCAATGCTGCATATTTAGCAAGATAACCGGTAGTAAACTTCGGAGCTTTCGGAACGAACTTTGCTCGTCTTTCAGCAATAACTTCATCACTTACTTCGAGTTCAAGTTTACGGTTCGGAATGTCGATAGAGATAATGTCGCCCTCTTCAATCAAACCGATTAAGCCGCCTGCTGCCGCTTCGGGACTGATATGGCCGATACAAGCACCGTGAGTTCCGCCGGAGAAACGACCGTCAGTAATAAGTGCGACGCTTTCGCCCAAACCTCTGCCCATAATGTAAGAGGTTGGAGCAAGCATTTCCTGCATGCCGGGACCGCCTTTGGGTCCTTCATAACGGATAACGACGACATCACCTGCTTTGACTTTGCCATCCAAAATTCCGTCGCAAGCCTCTTCCTGGCTTTCAAAAATCACAGCCGGGCCACGGTGAACGAGCATTTTTTCTGCAACACCTGCCGCTTTGACCACACAACCGTTTTCGGCGAGGTTGCCGAAAAGAATTGCGAGACCGCCTTTTTGGCTGTAAGCATTTTCGAGAGAACGAATTACAGTGCCGTCAACATCTTTGGCTTCGGCAAATTCTTCGCCCAAGGTTCTGCCTGAAACAGTTGGCGCATTAGGATCGATAAGTCCGGGGATTTTGGCAATTTCTTTAAGAATTGTCATGATACCTCCTGCCGGGTGAACATCTTCGACCATATGGTAAATGCTTGAAGGAGAAACTTTTGAAATATTCGGGGTTTTAGCAGAAATTTCATCAAGTTTTTTCAAGTCAAGTTTAGTGCCTGCTTCGGTTGCAACTGCGAGAGTATGCAATACAGTATTTGAACTTCCGCCCATTGCCATATCAAGTGCCAAAGCATTGTGGAATGCGGTCGGAGTTGCAAAATCTTTGGCAGTCGGAGCGTTTTCCATTTTTGCTAATTCAACTGCTCGGCGGGCAGAGCGTTTCCAGAATTCGATGCGTTCTTCGGTTTCAGCACCGATAGTACCGTTGCCGGGAAGTGCGATACCGAGTGCTTCGCAGAGGCAGTTCATGCTGTTGGCGGTGAACATGCCGGAGCATGAACCTGCGCCGGGGCATGCAGAACATTCAAGTTCAGCAAGTTCAGTATCATCCATTTTGCCGATACGGTTGGCTGCGACACCTTCAAAAATTGTGATGAGGTCGGTTGCTGCACCGCTTTTTTTGTCAACTCCGGCTTTCATCGGGCCGCCGGATGCAAAAATTGTCGGGATATTCAGGCGCATTGCGCCCATAAGCATACCGGGAACAATTTTGTCGCAGTTCGGAATGCAGATCATGGCGTCGAAGGGGTGTGCTGATCCCATAGTTTCAACACTGTCAGCAATAATTTCACGGCTGGGGAGAGAGAATTTCATTCCTTTATGTCCCATAGCGATACCGTCGCAGACT
>JAZRSP010000298.1:0-1717 GCA_045651565.1 Victivallaceae bacterium
TGTGGATTGTAAAAGTAAACGAACGCTCTTTTTGAGAGCAGTGTGCGTTTACTATGACAAACAGTAATTGTGCATTTAGTCTGACAAATTGAAATATTGGTTATAGATGTGCTATCATAAAAGTCATGGGTATTCCCCCTCCCGGGAGGGGGTGCGTTTACTATGACAAATTTTAAGGAGGAAACCATGGGGCATCTAACCAAAACAGAGCGGCATCGTATTGAACAACTGCTCCGGCAACAGAAAAATTTTCAAGAGATCGCAATGGCGTTGAATCGTCCTCGTTCAACGATTATGCGCGAAGTCCTTAAGCATCGGCAGGAGAGTCGCAAAACTCCTCCCCAGCGAATTCCTAATCGCTGTGTTAAGCGGCGTAATTGTGAACATGTGCGACTTTGTCCAGGACGTCGCTGCCATCGAAAGTGTAGTGCCTGTAGTAACTGCAATATTGTTTGCAAGGATTTCCAAGAGGAAGTTTGCGCTAAACTGCAAACTCCACCATATGTTTGTAATGGCTGTTCCGAAGATTATCGTTGCACTTTGAGGAAGTATTTTTATATCTTTGATGTCGCAGATGATGAGTATCGCAATACTTTGGTAAAGGTTCGGCAAGGAATAAATTTGACTGAAGACGAGCGTGTTTTACTGGATCAGCAAATTCATGATGGCATTAAAAAAGGACAATCAGTTCATCATATTTTAGCAACTCAAAAAGATTCTTTCACCATTTGCGAGAAAACCGTGTATCGTTATGTCAATGCCGGTATTATCAAAACAAAACGTGGTGATATGCCCCGTGCTTGCATGATGCGTCCGAGGAAAAGTAAAAACATTGACCACAAAGTTGACACGAAGTGCCGAATCGGAAGGAGTTTCAGCGACTTTAAACAATTTTGCAACAACAATCCGGATATTGCAACAGTTGAAATGGATAGTGTGGTAGGGCGTGTCGGTGGAAAAGTTCTACTTACTTTACAATTCAATTCCTGTGGTTTTATGTTGGCTTTTATCAGAGAAGCCAACAACTCCCAATCGGTTATAGATATTTTCAACCAGTTGGAATTATCTCTCGGAATAGCTACTTTCAAAAAATTGTTTCCGGTAATCTTAACTGACAATGGTACAGAGTTTTCAAATCCGGCTGCTTTAGAAGTCAGTCCTTTTACAAAAGAACAAAGAACTCAAATTTTTTACTGCGAACCATATGCTTCGTGGCAAAAAGGTCATATTGAGAATAATCATCTGAATTTAAGAAAAATTCTGGAAAAAGGAACCTCTTTTGATAATTTAACTCAACAGGATATTGATCTGGTTGTATCTCATATCAACAGTATTGCAAGAAAAAGTTTAAATGATGTACCGGCAATAACGCTCTTTGAAGCGATTTATGGAAAAACGGTTCTTAAAAAACTCAACATTTCATTGATTCCGGCACAGGAGGTGATTCTGACACCAGAACTTTTGAAGTAAACAAATCAAAAAATAAAACTCTGATTTTTCAGCGTGCGTTTAGTATGTCCGAAAAACAACGCTTGCGTAACGCTGCAGGAATGTATTGTCTTTTTTGGTAATACTAAACGCACACTGTACACTCAAGTCCAGCCTGCCTTTGTCCGAAAAAAATGTCAAAATCACAGTTTGTCAGACTAAATGCACGATTTTCTACACTCAATGTGCATTTACTATTACAAACGTGCATTTACTTTGTCAATTCACC
>JAZRSP010000299.1:0-13265 GCA_045651565.1 Victivallaceae bacterium
TAAGAAAAAGCAAATCAAAAACTTACAAATTTTCATTTTTTTTTGAAAATCATAATAAAAATTATGAAAATTAATGAATTTTTTATAAAACTTATTTTTCTAAGAACTCTGTATATGGCGCAAGTTCTATTGATTTCTTTAAATATTTTTGAGATTTTTCCATATCTTTTTCGATATTACTATAATACTCACTCAAATATTTATAATATCCTGATCTCTCTGGAGATTTTTCAATTGCTTTTTCAAGATAAGGAAGTGCTTTTTTTGCCATTAGTGGATTTCTGTAAATATAGAGAAGATATTTATACATATTAATTTTGTGGAATGGCGAATAAGGTTTAATTTTCTCAACTTCTTTATATTTTTTCTCAACTTCATAAATACTTGCTCTATTCTGGATACTCATAAGAAAATCATCATATTTTTTCTCCGCAAGTGTATTATAATAAGCTAAACCGAATGCCGAAAAACCTATAATCAATAAAAATATTTTTAACGGAATTTTTTCGGTAATAACTTTTTCTTCATCAAGATTCAAAGTAATCAAAATTGCTCCGATCAAAGCAAAAATCGCCGGAATTTGATAATCAACATCAAGCATTGTATGAATTGTAAAAGCAATTAAACTGAATAAAATTACTCCGTCTTTTATATTACGACTTCTATAATATTTAATTGTCAAAGCAACTATCGGAACTAAAAAACAACCAACAATAATTAAAAATGCAAAAATTCCCGCACTCGACCCGAAACTTAAAAAAATATTATGAGGATCTCTGGCAGCTTCATTACTTATAATAAATCGGTATTTCTGGTTATCTACCATGAAATCTCCCCATCCCGATCCAAGGAAAATATGATTATACATCATTATTAATGAACTTTTTGCATAACCTAATCTCTCTGTGAATGAAGCAAAATTTCTCCCGATAAACTGGGTTAACCAAATTCCTGATCCCATCATAAAAAATAATAAAACTGCGAAAGTAATTTTATATTTTTTAGAAATTTTACTTAAAAATATCATTACTGTAAATGCACCGCCAACACCGGCAATTACTGCACGGCTTCCGGTATTGAATATTACAAAAATATAAAGTACAGCAAAAACTCCTCCCAATAAAACTTTCTGTGATAATTTCTGCGGACTGAAAAATTCCGAGAATTTATTAATTCTGATAATTGCAATTCCGAGAATCAGCAACAAATACCCCGCATAAACATTGCATCCTCCGAAAGTTGAATAAATTCTTCGCTCCATAAGTTTATTAGTTAAGTCAACTTCAAGTGCGCCTTTTTCTTGAGATTTATAGAATTCAATCATCTCGTCAAATCCGATAAAATATTGATAAACTCCAACTAAAAGCGTGATAATTGCCGAAATCGCAATCAAATCATAGAATCTGTCAAGAGTCTTTTTATCGTAGTTTACAAGCAGATAGATACTTATAATATAAGATACCACCCCAAATATATGACCTAATGATAAATAAACATAATCCAATGTTGAAGCATTGAAAATCCCAAGCAAACTTATAAACGCCAATGCAATAAATAAAATCAAATTTAAACTGTTTTTTATTTTAATTCCAAAGCAGCTGACTGCCAATAATAACCCTATCCCGGAAAATATCCCGAATGAGTTATTAGGAAAATTTACAAAAAGATAATCTAAATAATTTTCCGAAAAATATCCGGTTGTTTCCGGCATAATCGCCAAAGTTCCGAATTTTATCGGAAGCAAAAAAGTCAAAAACAATAAATAAAATTTTGTAAAACTTTTTACTGCATTTATAAACTTCAACATACAACTGACCTGATTTTTTAAATTAATAATTTTTGTTGATAATACTAATATTATATTTTTTAACTATTTAAATTATTATAGTAGTAGGGGGTGAATTTTTTTGTTAATAACTTCTTAAAGTGTTTATTTTCAATAATTTAGTTTAAATTTTTATTGTTGATAATTTGTATATTTTATGTAAATTAGAGTTAATAACTTTTACTTTATTAACATTAATTTACAATCTATATACACCTTATTTACATAGTTATTAACAAGCTTTTTTCCTCCTATTTTGATAATCTCAAAGTCATTTCATCAAAATCTTTTTTCACTTTTTCATTTAATGGATAAAGGTCATGTAAATGTTTCAAAAGTGAATAAGCTTCCTGAATTTTGCCTTCTTTTATCAATTTATTAATTTTATCAATCTGAATATTCAAATTACATGTTTCAATTAAATTAGCCAAATAAGCATTGCTTGGGTTATCTTTTTGCAGTTTCAAAGCCTGAATTTTAGCGGATTCATAATCTTCTTTTTCCAGACTGTCAAAAAGTCGCAAAATCAATCTGCTTCTTTCACTATTAAAATCATCTTTATTATTTCCGCAGCCAACAAAAGATAAACAGCATGACAGAGCAAAAATAATTAAACTGAAATTTTTCAAAGATTTTTTCATATTATTTCTTTCCGGTGCTTCCGAATCCGCCTTCTCCACGATCAGAAGCGGATAGTTCTTCTACTTCAATAAGTTCAACTTCCGGGAGTTGACAGATAACCATTTGAGCAACTCTGTCGCCACGCTTAATTGGAAATTCATTTTCAGAGCCGTTATACATGATAATACCGATTTCACCTCTGTAACCTGCATCGACAGTTCCCGGAGAATTGGTAATCATAATATCATGTTTGAGAGCAAGACCGCTTCTCGGGCGGATTTGTGCTTCAAAATTTATAGGCAATTCAATAAAAAGTCCAGTCGGCACGAGAGTACTTTTTCTGCTTGGCAAAACCATATCTACTCTTGATCTCAAATCAAATGCCGCATCATCAAAATGGGCTTTTTTCGGCATTAAGTCACGACATTCCGGTAACATTGTAAATTTAACTTTTGTCATTTTTTTTAAATCTCCTATTTGCAATTATTGTTTTTTAAGTTAATTTATATCAAGAAATGAATTTTTCAAGAGAAAGAAGGTATATTTTGTTAAGAATTGGTCAAGGTTTTGATGTCCATGCCTTTGAAAATGGACGAAAATTGATTTTAGGCGGAGTGCAAATTCCTTATAATCAAGGACTTGCAGGTCATAGTGATGCAGATGTCTTAATTCACGCTGTAATTGATGCAATTTTAGGTGCATTAGCAATGGGTGATATCGGTAAATTATTTCCTGATACCGATATGAGTTACAAAGATGCTGACAGTATGGAATTATTAAAAAAAGTTTTGGAAAAAACTCCGAAATTCACTCTTAATAATCTTGATGTAACAGTTATTTGTCAAAAACCTAAAATTGCACCTTTTATAAATACTATGAGAGAAAACCTCTCAAAAATTCTTAATTGTGATCTTAATCAAATTTCCATTAAAGGAACTACTACCGAAAAATTAGGATTTACCGGCCGCGGTGAAGGAATTGCCGCTATGGCAGTAGTTCTTTTGGAAATATAATTATTGATTAATAATTTTTACACTTATTCCGCGGAATTTCGCTTTGCCTGAAATTCCGCTTGAACCGTCACCGACGCTAAAATAACTTCTTTGGCGTGATTTATTATTTTTAACTTTACCTTCTGAAACTAATTTATCATTAATCCATAATTTTCCGATTTCAGTTACAGGATTAAATTCAGCAGAGTATTTGTACATTGCATCAGCCTCACCGGGTAATGAAATTTCTTTACCCCAAGGAGTTATAATTTTTCCATGACCGATTGTAAATCCGAAGTCAAAATATCCTTTTTTAGGAACATTGGGAATGCAGGCAAATTGAAAACTTCCTCTGGCATCTTCAGAACTTTTTAAATCCGCAGCTTCCCAGGAAATTACAATCGGATTAGTTAAATTTTTTAAATAATCATCAACAAGTACTTCAAAATGTTGAAAAGTTGCCGGTTTTTCAGTTGCAGTATTATCCAATAAAATAACATTATCAGAAACTGTAATCGGATTTTCTTTATAACGATTTCTTACATTTTTGAAAACAACTTTTCCGTCTTTTACAGAAACAGATGCAATTTCTCCAAATTTTTTCGGGGAAGCAGTGCTTGTATTTTTATTTCCAAGCAATTCAAATTTGATATATTCCAACTCAACTTTGCCTCCAACCGAAGATGATCCATCGCCGATACTGATATAACTCTTATTTTTTTGTAGATTAAGTGGAGTAATTCCGCAACTTACAAACTTACCATCAATCCATACAAAAGTTCTACCGTCAACAGGATTCAAAATCACCTTGAATTCATGCATATTTGCGGTGCCACCGGGTACTTCAATATAACTATCCCAAGGAGTGTATATTTGATTTTTACCAGCACGGAAAACCATTATATGATAACCGTCTTTGAGTTTAAGTGTTGCTACAACAGAGAAGCAATTTGTACTCACAGTTGAGTTTTCAATTTCTCTAAACTTCCAAGTAATAGCCAATGGAGAAGTTAAATTTTCTTGCCAAGTATCTCGAATAACTTCAAAATGCTGATAAGGTTTTTCGGTACTTGTGTGGTCTAAAATAATCTTATTGCCATTAACCTTGATAGATTCATTTTCGTAGCGAATACGAACCTTCTGATCAGTAACTAATTTACCATCTTTGACATAAATTTCAGTAACAAGATTTCCCGGTAACTTTGCAAGTTTTTGTGCTTCTTGGATAAATGGGGTAATATCAGCATCTCTTTTAGCAAACTTAATTGCCACTGCGAAATCACGAGCAACTACACTGCCATCTACTACGCTGATATTTTTCCAATCAGAATAACCTTTTCCCTTCATTGAAAGTGAGCCGAAAAGAATACTATTGCTATCCATCCATGGAGTTGACCAAGCATTATTAACTAAATTTTTATTAACTTTGTCTGTACTTTTAGAGAAAGCAGCACTCATTAATTCTTGACCATCGGCTTTAAGCGTGATAGTTTTGCCATCGTCTGAACTCAATGTATATTCATGGAATTTATCAACGGTATTGAATTTAACGCTTTTACCGGCAAATTTAAATGTTATTTTATCAGATTCAAAAATAACAATTTCAATTTTTTCATCAGCAGCAACTCGGAAAACCGAAGTCTCTTTGTCATTATCACTACCATTTTTCATAGAGAATGAAGTAGAAAAAATACCTTTTCGTTTAGGAAGCGGATGAGCAAAATTAGGAATTACATCATCTGCATAGTCATTAATTCTCAAAGATTTATTGATAATTAATTCTGCCAAAGATGGCACTCCATTAAAAAGTCGTCTCCACAATTTTTGGTCTTTACCGGTCAAAAGCAAATCACCACGACATAACTCCTGCTCTTGTGTTAATGGAATTTCTATTGTATCATCAATACATATCTCAAAATAGTTATCACCTTTTTTCAATAATTCTGCGGGAATGTCAGCAGAAAAAATATTTTTATTTCTATTGGTTGAGAATTTTTTACCATTAAGTTTCAAATACAATTTTGCATTTTCCGGAGCGTCTGCTGCAATATGAGCTGTTACTTGAGGGTTAAGGAGTTTAACCTCCGGATGCGATAAATCATCTCCAATAAAAAGCGAAAATTTATATGGGTCTTCAATAGTAATAATTTTTGGTTCATGTGGTTCAAGGTTCGGGAGATTATTAAAGCGATCGCCATTACGCAGATAAAAATCAGGCAAATACCCTCCTGAACCACGAACTCTCAAATAATAAACTTTGTTATGTTCCTGCAAGCGTTTAATATCAGTTGTCATTACTTTTTTAACGCCCTGCCCCTCTTTATTGAAAAAATAAACTCCGTCTGCTCCGCTTGCCATTACACGACTGACACGGGCAAAATAAGAATCATCGCTATTACGATTTGCCAATGGGAGAAATTTTTCACGAATGCGGGATTCGTCAAGAGAAGCATAAAATTTGACATTATATTTTTTTGCTAAATCCACACTTGTCTGCCATGGATTAAACTGGAAATAACTGCTGGTAATTAAAATATCTGCACAATTTGATTCAAGCCATTTTTCCAAATCAATACCGATTGCTTTGCAGTATTCAACTGAATCAGGAACACGAATAGCAATCAAAAACGGGCGTCCACGTTTTCTACCTGCAGTTTCAGCAACTTCACGTACCTCTTTCATAAAGTCAGTCATCAAATCCAATTGTTTTTGGGTTGCTTTTTCACCCCAAGCGACAGTTTTAAAGAGTTGAGCATGGCGCATGAAGTCCAATTCAATACCGTCAGCATCGTATTTTTCCAAAAGTTCTTTGAAAATATTGATAAAAAGTTGACGAACTTTGGGATTTTCGTAGTCAAAAGCTGTCCAAGAACAAAATGGCGGTCGTCCTGATGGATCCGGAGTTCCGAAAAGTGTATCAGGATTTTCCTGTTTGAATTTACTCATTAAATAGTGAGGTTTTTTAAAAGTTCCCGGTGAATCATGAGTATCATTCATACGGATAGAGATAAAAAATTCCTTGTTGTGTTTACGACAATGTTCTTGAATCCAAGTCATTGCATCGGTACCCATTGCTTTAAGTTCAGGAGCAATGTTGCGGGAGTTTTTAACATGAATTTCAAACTCTTGAGATGTAAATAATTCGGTACTTTCCAAATCGCAGGCAATAGATCCCAAACTGGTAATTATACCGCAGAAAGAAATAGTATCAACATCTGAACCTATATTGTATACCATACGGCGAGAAAGAAAATTTTCTTTGGTAAGTTCCATATTTTCAGGGAAATATGATATATCACAACCGTCAGTATTGTAAATTACAGTGCGTTTGCGATTAAGAATTTTCTCTCTTTGTGCTTCAAAAGAATCATTCGCAGCACTGATAGAAAATATTCCGCAGCATAATAAAAATATTATTGGTTTAAGTTTCATGATAAATTTCTTTCTTGGTGGAAGTTTTTTACTTAAAAAAAATCAAAGTACAGACATTTGATATAACTATACTTTGATTCGGATAATTTTTTTAATTTTAGTTTGTGGTAACGCTGGCTTTGGTCAAAGCGGTATCTTTGTAGTAATTAAAAGTATTACCGCCGCCGTTATTTTTAAATTCTGCACCTAAAGCTTTTGCATCCATTGATTCAGCGTGACCGTCGGAGAAACCGACAGGAGCTTTGTCACCGTGCGGGAAAATCGCCATATTATCAGCTGCAGATTCATATCTCCATTCAAAAATCTGCTGTGCATTTTTAGACAAACTATCAACCATAATAGCGCGGTCACCTTTGAAGTTATAAATATTAATATTGATATTGCCGTCGCTTGAAGTCGGATTGTTTGCTCCGCTTGAACCCAAATAAGCTGTCCAGTAAGTCCAAGTGCGAGGCATACCGAAAATACATTGACGGGCATTGCGTTTATCGTCAGTAGAATGAGCAGTAAACGGAAGTGAAGGACATTGAGCCGCCTTGATAGAAGCGGTCATGTAACCGGTTTCTTTTACACGATTAAACCAGCTTACATTAGCTTGAACACCACTGCCGTCAGCATAAAGTACACCGGCATCTTCTGTTCCTGAACGCAAAATGATGTTACCGTTATGATCCTGACAATACATGGTAACTGCGAGTAAAGACTGCTTTTTGTTGCTCATACAACTTGCGGCACGAGCTTTTTCACGAGCCTTGTTGAGAGCAGGGAGCAGCATACCTGCCAAAATTGCGATGATTGCGATAACAACCAACAACTCAATGAGAGTAAATTTTAATAAATTTTTCATAATTGACCTTCCTTATTTTTTATTTTTGTTTTTGTTTGAAGTTACACATGTAAACTTCGATACCTTATATAGTTTAGCTTAAAAATCAAAAAAGTCAATATTTTAATAGGCTAAAACACTGATTTTTATCAAAAAAAGTTGTATACTTGTACTAATGATTTAAGTTAAATTAGTACTGTTTTATAAGATAAATGGTCAAATTAATAATTAGTTGAGGTGAAAAGGCATCTACGAATAAGTTGTATTCTTGTCCATATTGTAAATTTTGCAAAAATAAGACAAAAATAAGGAGTAAATTATTCAATAATAGCCATTGCGACGGCGTTTTTGCCTTCGTGACTGATGGTAATGTGTAATGTTTCTCCGCCGAGCTGTTTAAAAGTATCCAAAGCCGCTCCGCTTAAACTTGGTTGCGGCTTCCCATTTTCATTATTCAGAATTTCAATATCAGTAAAACTGCATTTTTCGCCGATTCCGCAGCCCAATGCTTTGGAAATTGCCTCTTTGGCAGCCCAGCGACCTGCATAATAAGTTGCGAAATCCTTTCTATTTTTAGCAATAAGCTGTTCTTTTTCAGTAAAAATTCGCACTAAAAAACTTTCACCGAATTTTTCAATAGATGTTTTTATTCTGGCTATTTCCGATATATCAATTCCCATGCCTTTAATCATTTATTTTACCTCAATTTGAGAGGTAGATTCGGTATTTGTCGGAGTTTTTGTTTCCGGATCGGGAGTTGAAAGAATTTTGGTTGTTTGAGTTTGAATTTCTTCAATTCTTTGAAGTTTCTCTTTTAACTCTGCATTTTCAGCACGACCTGCCTCCAATTCAGAAATAATTTTTTCAAGTTCGGCTTGATTTTTCTCTAAAATTTGTAAAAGTTCTAATTGTTTTTTAGCAAATTCATTACGATCAGCGAGAGTTTGAGCTTCGAGAGCTTTATTTTCTTCCATCAATGAAGTGAGCAGATTTTTGTACTCTTCTTTTTGAGTTAGCAGTTCCTTTTTCAAACTTTCATTCTGCAAGCTCAAATTGCTTACCAAATTTTCTAAATCCTCTTCGGTTTTGCCGGATAATGCAGTAATTTTGCGATCACTTTCTTCAATTTTAGCGGTTATATTTTCTGTAATTTCATGATATTGAGCAGAGATAGTTGCAGCATTCATAGAGTTTTCCTCCTGAATTTTTTTGATCAATTTAAGTCCGAGTAAACCGCCTGCGCCAATCAGGATAAAAGCCATAATCAGAAACAGAGAAAAATATAAATTAGTCCGTCTGATTGCCTTATTTCTTTCCTTATTTACCTGTTCAATTCTCAAAAGGAGTTCTTCAAATTGATTTTTTACCAAAACCGTCATTTCTTCGACATTTTTGTTGGCAACCGTCAATTCATTTGAGCTGGAATTTCCGTCATTTTCATTATTTTCGTCACAATTTTCCGTCACTTTTTTGTCTTGAACTTCGCCGTGGATCCCGTATTTTTTCTCCAAAAGCGCATCAATATCCACCAGCTGCACTCCATCATTTCTGAATTTGGCGACATCTTGTAGAACCTCAAATGCGCGAGTGGTATAGACCTTTCTCTTGCCCTTTATTTCAGTATCAAGAAATCTGGCATATTTGATCAGCCAGTCATTCAAAGTTGTTCTTGGCACTTCCAAAGCCGCTGCTAAATCCGAAACACTGTAAGATTGTTTATTTTCCATATTATTTTTCCTCATAGCTGTTTAAAATTGTTTTAATTTGCTGAATATCTGAAAAAATTTGCTTTCGCAAATCCTCTGCCGAAGCGAAAGATTTTTCATTTCTTATATACTTTACCACCTCAATTTCCAAATATTCTCCATAAATATCTCCGTCAAAATTCAGGAGATGTACCTCAATTCTCCGTTCATTTTTTTGATAGTTAAATGTCGGAGCAAAACCGATATTAACTGCCGCCATATATACTTTTTCATTCAAATATGCTTTTGCGGCATAAACTCCGTCAATCATCAAAATTCCGTTTTCGATTTTCAAATTTGCAGTTGGTTTTTCAAGTTTGGTTGAAGCGATATTGTAACCTTTTTCAACAATTCCCCGCAAACGGTAATTGCGACCGAGCAATCGATTAGCTTTTTCAAAAAGTCCGGAGCTTAATGCAATTCTAATATTGCTTGAACTTACAACTTCATTGTCGATAATTAAGTTCTCAACCCATGAAAATGCCAAATTTTTTTCCGTGCAGAATTTAGACAAAAGCTGATAATCTCCTTTGCCACCTGCGCCGAATCTCCAATTTTTGCCGACACAAATTCCGCCTAATTTTCCTTGACTTTCGTCATAGAGAATCTGCAAAAATTCTTCCGCCGTCAAGTTGGCAAATTCATGATTGAAATTTACAACTATGACCTCATTGGCACCTGCAAGTTTCAGAAATTTTTCACGCTCGGCAAGACCGATGAGCAACTGCGGTTTTTTCGCTCCGGCAAGCAGAGTTCTCGGGTGCGGCGAAAAGGTTACTGCGATATTTAAGCCGTTGCAGTTTTTTGACAAGTTCTGTAACTCTTGCAAAACCGCTTTATGCCCCAAATGTACTCCGTCAAAAACCCCTATGCCGAGGAAGATTTTCCGCTCACCATAGCGTTGACAAATATCTTTAATTGTATTTTTCCAGAAGGCTTTAAACAAAATATTACCTCAATCTTGCAAATTTTATTTGACTTATTCCTTTTATAAAGTATATTAATAATCGAAATATTCAAGTGATATTTTCAAAAATCCGTCAAAAAAATTAGATTTTTTTAAGGTTTTTATACAGAAAAAGCAAGTTTGACGGAAAAATGACGGAAAAATTTAAAAATTTGACGAAAAGGTGTTTTGATGAAAAAAGTTTTGTATCCGGGCAGTTTTGATCCTTTTACAATCGGTCACTTTGATTTGGTTGAGAGAGCGGGGAAGTTATTTGATGAGGTTATTATAGGAGTTGCGATTAATCCCGGCAAAAATCCGATGTTTTCTTTGAGTGAGCGAGAAGAATTGATTCGAGAGTGCTGCAAAGATATTCCCAATGTGAAAGTTGTTTCGTTTGAGGGACTTTTGATTGATGCAATTACAGCTTTCAAAGCCGATGCAGTTTTGCGTGGTCTGCGGGCATTTTCTGATTTTGAGTATGAATTGCAGATGGCATTAATGAACCGCAGCATGTTGTCAAGTTGCGAAACAATCTTTATGATGCCCAATGCCAATACCTCATTTATAAGTTCGCATATGGTAAAAGAAATTGCTAATTTGAATGGTAAGTTTGAACAGTATGTTCCGCAGGTTGTTGCCGAAGCAATGCACAAAAAGTTAGAGGAGCGCAAATAAATGAGCAAAAAGAAAATTGTAATTTTTTTATCACAATTAGAGAAAGCGCAAGTTCTTGATTATGATGGAGATTTGCCTGCTGAGGTTTTTGAAGTAGAGGATAGCGAATTTCTTTCCATGCACGATAAACTCCATTATAAATTTCAGGCACGCTACCATGTCGGCGGAGTTGAAGTAAAAGGTTCAGCATGGACAGATGTTGAGTCAAAATGCGGCCGTTGCCTTAAAAATTTAACTGAAAAAGTCGAAGTTAAATTAAATCTTTTCTTTGATGAGATTAAAGACATCGAAGATTTGAATATAACCGAAGAGGTTAGAGAAGAACTTATGGTTGCAATTCCGATGAATTTTATTTGCAGCGACGATTGTCAGGGATTATGTCCGAATTGCGGAGTTAACTTGAATGACAAGAAGTGTAAATGTCACAAAGAAATTGTCGAAGAGCCGTCCGTTTGGGATGCCTTGAATGATTTGAATTTATAGGGAGATTCCTTGCGAGCTTTGGCAATTTTCCCTTGCATGCACAGTTCCGACATCCGAAGTGGATTCAATCCCCCAAAAATTACCGTACTCATCATCATGCACATACCACAAAGTTCAGGTTCTATTATTTTATCTAATCAAATGCTCCCGATGTTTAGCAAGCAATTCTTGTGATGGCAAAAATTTTATCGGCATTGTGATTTTCTTTCCGAGTAAGCGTTGAAATTGCTCCTTGAACGCTTCATTGGTATAGTATTCTTTGAGTGACGGAGCAAAAATCATCGAAAGCGGCGATTGGAAAGGACGCCGCCATGGATAAAACCATCCTGATCGAAAAGACCTCAAAACACCTTAAACGCTGGGAACTCATAGTAACCACAGCATTGTTTCTGACACTCCTCGCCGGATTCGGCACACTCTACATCGCCATTCCACTTGCCATAACCGTATGGGGTATTGCCTGACTGTGCTTTCTTGGCTTTATCGCAGTCCGTACCGCAATCTGGTGGAATCACGGATAAGTTCAAATAATATCGTAATAACCCCATTGCTAAAAACGTAATCCGAATCAATGTTATAACGCCCACCAGAGACCGTACAGCGCAACGAGCCACAACACGTTCCTAGGCGCACATCCGCTGGCAGACCGGGAAAAGTCTGCCGCTTTTGTTTTTATGAAATTAATTGCTTGCTAATATTATAAAATATTTTGCTAAATTCAACTCATCATATGCTTTTACATCACAAAAATATGTCTTATATAAACATTAGATATCAAAAAAAAGCGCGTTAATCAAAATTATATTAAAAATATTTCTCAAATAATTTTGTTTTTTGCTCTTGTAATTTGCGATTTGCGAAATATATTATCAAAAAACGATTGTATATTCATAAAGGAGATCGCAAAAAATGGAAACAAAAAAAGATAAATTCGTCCGCGTCGCAGAATCCAGAACGAACAAATTGATTTCAATGATCCGCCTTTTGGGGAACTGTTCCAACAAGGCTGTTTATGAATATACAGACAAGGATGTAAAGAAAATCTTTAATGCTCTCGAAAGTGAATTGAAAGTGGCAAAGAGTAAGTTTCTTGAAACATCTGAAACAGGCGCAAAATTCAAACTTTGAAAGGCGGCCGTGGTATGAGTGAATATAAATTTAAGTTCCCGTTGTTGCATGGTGGGTGCAGTTCCGGCTTGAACAACGCAGGGATCGAAACATTTAAATCCAATCCATTAGGCGCGTTGGCCAGAGAATGTGCTCAAAACTCTTTGGATGCGAAAGCCTTTGATGAGCTTCCTGCCAAACTTGTATTCAGATTTCATGAGCTACCGTTATCAGAGATTCCTGGAATATTAGATCTTAAAACTGCCTTTGAGCAATGCAAGGCATCTTGGAGTGAAAAAACACAAGAGTATAAATTCAGCAATAAAGCGTTGATGCTCTTTGAGTGTGAAAATGTTTCTGTGTTGGAGATTTCTGATTATAATACGACCGGATTACATGGTCAGGATAAAGAAAAAAGTAGCGCGTGGCATGCACTGGTTATGTCAGCGGGACAATGTAATAAGAATGCGGAAAATGCTGGTGGATTTGGAATTGGGAAAAGTGCACCATTTGCCGTTTCTGCTTGGCGCACGGTTTTCTATTCTTCACTGACTCCAGAGGGGGAATATGCATTTAGGGGAGTCTGTTACAATATGACTCATGCCGGTAT
>JAZRSP010000300.1:0-1506 GCA_045651565.1 Victivallaceae bacterium
CGCCAATTCCGCCTGAATTAAAACCAACAAAAACTTTACCATAATCCAACGCTTCAAAGAAAACTCTTCCTAATGATTCATAACAATTAAAGTGCCACACTGCGTCTATTGAGTTATATATTTCTTTCTGGTCGGCAACAAAACCCATAAATTTAACAATTTTTCCATAGTTTTGCAAAACTATATTTTTGAAATTTTCATCTTCCACAGTACCGAATATCAGCACTTCGATACAAATATCATGGGATTTCATATAAGCTAAGAGCTGTTCCAATTCGGGTAAGCCTTTGCTCGCAGTAACACGCCCTATAACTCCGACTTTTATTATTTTTTTTATCTGAAACGGATATTTGGCAGACATTTTATAACTGTCTATTATCGTTTCTGCTGAATATCCATTTCCTCTTATTGCAGCAGCCATATATTCGGATACAGAAATGATTTTTATATTGTTAAGTCCTTGCTTTTTCAAATATTGCAATCTGCTGCAATCTTCCAAAATCCTGAAACAAATTGAGAAATGTTTCTTCGGGAAAAGCATCGCCAAGGCATAGATATAGCGCAAGTGTCCCGCCTCATTACAAAAAACAGTATCATATTTATTGAACAACAAGGCGAAAAACAATTTTATGTAAAGTAATTTGCAATTCAACCACGGATGAATGCGATGACGCTTTTCATCCTTTAGACGTTTGCAAAATCCCCCTTCTGCAAAAACATAGACATCATATATTCGTTTTGTTGTTGATAAAAAATCGCCAAGCACTTGTTCACTGCCGTATAATTTTCCGGAAGGAGATATAATTGCTGTTTTATCTATTACACTCATTTTATATTTTCCATCAAAAACTGCATTATGCCCAGATATTCGCGCCGGTCAGCAATTACTCTTGCTCTGCCGCGCTCCGTCAATTTCTGTAATTCGTCGCGATGTGCTGAATAATATTTTATTTTTTCTACCATATCAGCAACATCATTATAATATATCACCTCATCATCGCAAAAGAAAGTCGCGATCTCATCATTTTTTTCAGTTAGTAATGCGGTCCCGCAGGCAGGAATTTCAAAAGTTCGGGTTGTGTGCTTTTCAGGAAACCATTTAGAAATGGAACCGAAGCCGAATAACGCTCCGGATATTGTTCTGGTATATTTTTCTCCGAAGACATCATTATTCAGATAGTGCAGATAGAAAGATGCATTTTTTTTTGCAAATTTTTCCCATCCGCTTCCTGCCAATTTTACTTCAATATTGTGTTTCAACAGTTCAGAAATTGCAGCAGCACGATTTTTTTCAAATCTGCCGATAAAAACAACTCCGCTTTTTTGGGAGAATTCAACAACAGGACGGTGAAGAGAGCTTTGAAATCCCTGCGTTGCATAAAGTATTTTTTCTCGGCCGCCGGCAGCTTTTATATAATGATCCAACTCAAAACTTTTGGTTGTAATCAGATAGTCGTAAAAACTCATTGTTTTAAAAAGCAAGCGGGAACGGTGATACGGAGACAC
>JAZRSP010000301.1:0-9340 GCA_045651565.1 Victivallaceae bacterium
CTCCTCTAAATTTCCCGTAATTTTTTTATTTCCAAACCACTTTGACAAGTGCATAAGCGTAATATTAGGTCAAGGAACTTGTTCCTTGTGCGGAGTTTGAGGCGGCATAAGCCTCAAAAAAGGAGATTTGAGTGGCGTCGAAAATCTCCGTTAGTTGGCGAACCGTGGCAAAAGCTTTGAGGGGTCACTCCGTAAAAAAACGGAGGGACTCCCCTAAGATTTTGCCACATTAGCATTCACCAAACCGCCCACGACCTGCCCACTCACAAGTACCCCAGTCCAGCACCAGTGCTGGTTGCAGGGGGTATGGGGGGCTGCAATCAAGCCACCCATAAAAAAGGCGACGCAAGTCTCCCCCTAAAAAACATTCGTGGTTTTATAAAATTTGTAATTAAAATACACTTTTTCGTTTATGTGCCGGGGCGATATTCATTGCATCACGATATTTGGCAATGGTACGGCGTGAGATATTTATGCCGTCATCTTTGAGTAAAGCGACAATTTTTTCATCGGAGAGAGGTTTTTCTGAATTTTCGGTATCGATATAAAATTTAATTTTTTCTTTGATTGCCAGATTGGAGATCTCCTCACCTGAATTGCTTTTAATTCCGTGGGCAAAAAAGAATTTAAACTCAAAAAGTCCTTGTGGCGTAAGCAGATATTTGCCTGCACAGGCTCGGCTGACGGTTGCCTCGTGAATTTCCAGAATTTCCGCCGCTTGAGCCATGGTCATAGGTTTGAGTGAATCGATCCCATTGAACCAGAATTCATGCTGATTATCCATAATTAAATTTGCGATTCGCTCAATGGTTTTTTCTCTCAAAATCAATGAGGTTTGGAAGTTTTTGGCATCGGAGAGTTTTTGGCGCAAGTAATCACGGTCTTCCGGGGTCAAAAATTTATCATTCAGCAAATTACTGTAACGCTCTGATATTTGAATTTTCGGGAGATAAGAATCATTCACAATCAATCGAAATTTTTTTAAATTATTATCGTAAATAATTTCTGCTTCCGGAATAATATAATTGTTTTTTTCGGTATTTTTTTTCGCTCCGGGATGCGGATTTAGAGTTCGGATTTTTTCGATAAGGCAGTTCAATCGATCGAGTGAAATCTGCATAGACTTGGCGATGTAACTTAAATTATTGTTGCCGATTTCTTCGAGATAGTTATCAACAAGTTCAAAAAGTTGCGGATCGGTTTGGTTCTGTGCAATTAGTTGGAGTTTCAGGCACTCTGCCAAATCTCTTGCGCCGATTCCGGGGGCACTGATTGACTGGATGATACTCAAAATTCGTTCGATTTCTTCCAAATCACAGTTGTATATCATGGCGATGTCTGCCAAAGTTGTACCGAGAATTCCGGAGTCTTCGATATTATCAATGATTGCTTCGGCGATAGAAAATTCTTCAATTGTCAAATTTAAATAGGATAACTCATTAAGCAATTGCTGGTGCAAAGACTCTTCATCAGTAATTCCCTCAAAGAAGTTATCTCTTTTTGCGTTAGCTTCCGGTTTTTGGGTGTCATTGGAATTTTTTTCAAAGAAATTATCAAGATAACTGCTGTTATTTTCTTTGTCAAAGGTGTTTTCCTCATCATCTTCCACATTGCGTGTTGATGCCGAAACTTTTTCATTGTTCAAAGGTTCATTCAGCGCATCGCCGGAGAACTCTTCATATTCCAAAAGCGGATTGTTTTCAATTTCGGTATTGATAGATTGTTCCAGCTCAAAAATCGGCACATAAAGCAGCTGCAAAGACTGAATTTGCCTTGCAGAAAGGGTTAACGATTGTTCAATTTTTTGCTGTTGTTGAAAATCTATCATTGTTTTTTAGTTTTTTAGTTGATTTTTCCGTTTTATTTGTTATATTATCTGTTGGGATAATATAGATTTAATTGGGAAAAATACAATAGAAAAATAAAAAAATTTAGGAAAATTATGGAAAATTTCGCAGAAAAGACCTTTAAAATATGCACTCTCGGCAGCGGAAGCAAAGGGAATTCATTTGTTATCAGCAACAAATATGGTGAAACTGTGCTTGTCGATGCGGGGTTTTCCTGTCGTCAGATGTTGAAAAAAATTGAAGAAGTCGGACTTAATTTGGATTCTATTCAGGGAGTTTTGCTTACTCATGACCATGATGACCATGTATCTGGATGTAAAATTTTTTGCGATAAACTGAATATTCCGTTGTATTCGACCTTTGCAACAGCACAGTATTTGCATCAAAATAATAAATTGCCGAAAAAGGTTGTGCAATTTGAAGCAGGTGAGAATTTTTCAATCGGAAATTTCGCAATAAATGCTTTTGCGGTGCAGCATGATGCAATCGACCCGGTGGGGTTTACAATTCATTGTGATGACAAAAAAGTCGGAATCGCAACTGACTTGGGAGTTTTTAATAAACTCTGTGTGAGGCATTTAAGCAACTGCCATGCGTTGCTTTTGGAGAGTAATTATGACCATGAGAAGCTCTATAATTCATCTCGACCGCTCTATTTAAAACGACGAATAAGCGGAAGTGCCGGTCACTTGGGAAATTCAGAGGCGGCAGAGGCATTGTCAATGTTGTTGGGGGATATGACGGAATTTCTGATGTTGGTTCATTTGAGCAGCGAGTGTAATTCTCCGGAGATCGTGGAAAATTTAACGGTTAATAATTTGAAACTATTGAACAAAGAACATATTGTAAGTTATATCGCCAAACAGGAAGATGTAAGCTGCTGGTTTGAAATATAAGAAAAGGATTTTTTTGATATCGTGAACCCTTTTAATTACAACACAAAAGAAAAAATAACTTGTCCGTACTGCGGAAAACATCTCGATGTCTCCGATTTGGAGCCGTTTGAGGAGTTTGATTGTCTGCTTTGCAAGCGAAGACTTAAGAAAACTGTGCGGTTTGAGCGGTATAATCTGGTCAAATTATGCGGTATCGGCGGTATGGCAAAAGTTTATGAGGCAATTGATACATTTGACGGCAAAGTGGTTGCAATCAAAATTAATAACAACAGTATTTTTGAGGAAAACCAGAATGCAGAACGCTTTGTCCATGAGGTTGAATTGGTTACTCAAATCAATCATCCCGGAATTGTAAAAATTTACCGCGGCGGAGTTTATAACCGCAAGCCGTTTTTGGTGATGGAGTTTATGAAAAAGGGAAATTTGGAGAGTTTGCAGAAAAATTTTCTGCTTCCTGATTCGGCAAGAATTTTGAGTTGGCTTGCAACGATCGCCGAGGGACTTTATGCGGCATACAAGGTTGGAATTGTACACCACGATGTCAAACCGGCAAATATTATGCTCTCGGAGGATGGAGAGGTGAAAATCGGTGACTTTGACCTCGCAGAAATTTCGCATGACGGCATACATTCAAGCGAGGCAGGGTTTGCGAGTTTGCCTTATGTGAGTCCGGAGCGGCTTCTTAATGGCAGTGAAGACTCTGCCGGAGATATTTTCAGTTTGGGCGTGAGTGCCTATGAGTTGCTCACCGGGGAGTATCCATTCGGGGCAAGCGGAACGGTTGAAGAACTTTTGAGACGCAGACGGGAGAGTGATTTCATGTCGGTTAAATTCCTTAATTCTACAGTTTCTCCCTCCGTTTCGGATATGATTGATCAAATGCTGGCGTTTGAGATTGAGGATAGACCGTCTTATCAGGAAGTGATAGATGTTTTCCGTGGAGGCGAGCAGCCGAAAAAAAGTTATGATGCGACAGTCAGCGGCAAAATTAAATCGTGGTTTTCTAAATCATAAAACTTTTTACCGTACTTAAAACTAAAAAGGAATTTTATATGCAAAAATTAAAAATACGCTGCTTAATTGCAACAATATTGGCAACAATTTGCTTTATTTTGTTTTTTTCTGTGACTTCGTGGACTCTGATTATCCCGATGATCAAAACTATTCACTCGTGGCAGGATTTGACCAAAACTTTTGAGATGTTCCCATTTTTGCCGTATTGGGGAATTTTTGCCTTGTGTTTGATTTGCGATTTTTATTTCCTCTATCTGGCGAGATTGATGTATGTGCTTTATCGGCAAATATATACGCCATTGTTGGAATATAATAAATTTATTTTGAAACTCGCTGATAACAAGATCCCGGAACGCTTGGCTATCGGGAAGGGCGGGAAAACTATTTTGGCTCCGCTCGGTAATGCTTTGAATCTGGTTCGTGACCGGCTGGTAGTTAATTTGAACCGGCTTCACCAGAGCCAGGAGCGCGAAGAGAGTTTGAAGAAAACTTCCGAAACCGCCAAGTATCTTAAGTCTATTGTCATCGGCAGACTTACACCCGATATTAGAATGCCGCTGCAATCTATAAAAGGATACGATGAAATTATGCGGACGAAAAGCAGTCAGAACTCTTTGACTGAAGCGGATATTAAAAAATATTCCGCAGGTATACAGCGTAATGTCGATACTATCGATGCTCTGATTGCTCAAATTGTGAAGTTTATCGAAATTGATACCGTCGGGCCGAAAACGGTGTTGTCATCGGTAAGTACCGCAGACTTGATTCAGGATGTTATGAAAATTTGTCAACGCCACTGTCAGGAGCGCGAGGTAACACTCAATACGCTTTTTTCAAGTTCCATGCCGGAAAAACTCATTGTGAATGAAGACTTTTTCGTGCAGGCTTTGCTGATTGTCGTGCGAGCGGTTTTTCGAGCATCGGAACATGGAGAAAATCTTTATATTTACAGTGACAGCGATGATGACAAAGTCTATATCCATGTCCGTGACAGCCGTAAGTCGCCTTGCCGAGAGAGTTTGAGCAGTTCATATAATAATTTTAATCGGAAAAGTGCGACATTTGAAGATTATAAAACTTTGAGTACCACGGTTTTGGGACTTTTCTTTATCGAGTTTGAGTTGGAGAAAATCGGCGGCAAACTTCTGGTGGAATCCAATGAATATGCCTACAATGAGGTTGTCATGGTTTTCAATAAGGTCGATATTTTCTCCACTGCCAATAATCGTAAAACGAATGAGTTTGCTTGCGGTGCAATTTATCAGCCGAAATTTGATGCTTCCGAAGAAAATGAAACCAAAGTGACTGATAGCGACAGCCATTATCGGGTTTTGGTTTGTGAGGATAACCATGATAATGCAACTGTAATTGGCGAAATGTTGGAACTCTACAATTTCCAAGTAGTTGCGAAAGGCAACAGCCATGAGATCATAAAAACGGTAAGCGAGGAGAGTTTTGACGGAATCATTCTCTCTAATTCTATGCGGCATAAACACTTGTTGTGCTTGATAGAAGATATCCATTTGAGCGACAAAAATAAACACACCCCTATCGCAGTTGTTGCAAGTAAGATAAATCAGCAGAAAAAGAAAGAGTTAAAGTCTTTGGGAGTTTCATTTATCATGCTTAAACCGATTAATTTTGTGGCTTTTATCAATAAATTTAAGCATTTTATCTATTACTCCAAGTTAAACAAAGCAGAATAAGCAAAAAAGAAGAAAAATAATAGTTTTTTATTTGCTTTTTTTGTTAGATTGTATTATATTTTGTTTTAGAACTGGAAAAGGTTGGTTCAATATTGTATTTACAGTGTGGGATGTAAATAGAGTATAATAGATAAATTACCCACAAAAAAGGGTTATATTATGAAAAAATTTTTAACCGTTTTGTTCGTTGTCGCCAGTTTGTTAATTATGACCGGTTGTGCAGACTCTCCCAAAGATGTCACTAAAAAATGGTTGCAAGCTATTTCAGAAGGTAATCTTGAAGAAGCTAATAAATATTCAGCTGCTAATGTACAGTTGGTCAATACATTTTTGATTGCCGGTGTAAATAATGATCCATCTGCAAAAGCTAAAATGCAAGAAGGACTCCGTCAAAGTTCTATTCGTCAGGAAATCACAGGAGATACCGCATTGGTATATATTGATGGTAATAATGAACCTATTACTCTTAAAAAGATTGACGGCGAATGGAAAGTTTATGTGCAAAAATAATGACATAACTGCTTCTATTGAAAAATCAAATACAAAAAAGCTGCGAAAACGCAGCTTTTTTTGTGTTTTATATTGTTTCCTTGCAATAGTTTTATCAGGGATATTGATATTTTGCGGATATTGCTATTGGTTTTATTCTGTCAGAGAACTTCCGCCGCCGCCGGATGTAGAAAAAGTTAAATCATATTTGCAGAATGGAGATATTATTTTGCGAAGAGGAGTTGGCTTCTGGTCGGAATTATTCAGAAAACATAATCCGAAAGATAAGCGATTTTCACATGCCGGGATAGTAATGATCGATGAAAATGGAGAGTATTTTGTTATTCATTCTGTCGGTAATGATTTTACGGGTCAGGGGGCTGTCGCTATCGAGCCTTTGGAAAAATTCGTACAGGAACTTCGTGGACTTGGAGTAAGCCGCTTGCAGGTTGCAGATGCTGATATTTTAGTTGATAATGCAAAAAAATATGTTAATTTACCTTTTGATTGGAAATTTAATTCCGATGATAGTTCGGCAATTTATTGTACAGAATTAATAGATGTTGCATTGCGGGATATCTCGCCGAATTTTGCTTTGACAAGAACAAAAGATAATATGATTTTCCCCGACAGTTGCTTGGATAAACGATTCTTTATTGAAATTGACCTGTCTGACTTAAACTAAGTTTCCCCAAACATCATTTTTTAGTTTTTGGGGAGTGCAATCAACTCACATAAAAAAAATGGAATTTCAGCAGGACTCAAAGGTCGTGTCTAAAATTCCGTATACACTGCAAATGGTCGGGATAGCGAGACCAATTTTGCAAGAATGCAAAATTTGAGCGTGAGTAACACAGTAAAACAATTTTTTAAGTTACTTTTCCTATTTTTGTGCGGCAAAAACTTCACATTCGCCCGGACCGAACAACATATTCGGGCTGTATTCAGAAGCATCAACAATTGTGCCGTCTTTGCGTATGCGTTTTACTCCATCTTTCAAGTTAATAGTCAAATTCATGGTTTTATCAATATTGGCATTCACAATTACCAGATAAAATTTTTCCCCTTTCTGCAACAATGACACAACCGCATCATCACCATGAGTATCTAGTTCATTTACCATAAAGGGCAATTCTGTAAGTCTGATTGTCCCGACAGGCAGAGTCGTCCCGGTATGTCTGACCCATAAGACTTTGGAACGCATAAAAACAAAATTACGCTTCTGCAATTCCATATTAACCTCACGAACCATGTCATAAACCGCTGAACGCTTACCTGATTGCAAAATAGGTGCATCATGGAAATCCCAAGTTTGAGTGCCGGGATTCCAATAGGTAAAATACTGAAGCCCCTGTGCCCCGTACGCCAAATTGCTGTACATTTGAAATTTCAAATGGGCAACGGAGGGAATCGGATATGGACCATGTGCAGTTGCTAATGCGAAAGCCCAAAAAGGCTTATTCATTTTTCGTGCTTCGGCAGAGAATATTTCAAGATTTTGATAATAATTTGCCCGCACCGCATTGTCGGCTATACCATAATGATCATAAGAGAGAAATTCGGTTTCCACTTCCTTGTAACAATAATTTATATAATCAATGTATTGTGCGGCTGATACCACGATCGGCAATAAATTTAAATAAGTAAAATGTGCAGAGTCTAACGCTCGAATTTTGTCATTAAGCACCTTCAAATTGGGAATATCTGCACTATGCGGTTCGTCACGAAGATGATACCCCGCCAAGCCGGGATGATTTTTCACCAAAGGCACTATTTTTTCCGGCGACTGATAGAGTTCATTGCACATAAAAAGAGTTCTGATACCGACGGCGGCGGCACAGTCAAGAGCTTTTTGTGCATATTCAAACGAATAGATATGAGGGAAACTCAAATTAAATCCACAATCTTTAAGTTCCTGATAATGCTCAACGCTGATTTGACTCGGCTCAATGCAATACCATGAGAGAATAGGAATCGTATCTTCATTCGGGAAAAGATCGGCTGCCGATACAATAATTGTTGAAAATAAAATGGTAAGTGCGAACAAAATTGAACATGTTTTCATAATAATCCTCCGTTATTTCCAATATTGATAAATGCAAAATTACAAACCAATAAACTATTTTTTATGATTCTATATTTTTAACCGTAATAATTTTTCTTTATCAATGCTGCATTAATTTTGCCAAAAAGATAACTTTAAATAATTATAGCATATTTTCTTCAAAAAACAACTTTAAAAAATAATTATTTGTAGTATTTTATAATCAAAAAAAATGGCGGATAATGATATAAGAAAAGACAAAGTGATGAAATTTATTTCAATTCACTTTGGCTTGAATTATATCATATTTTTTTTAGAACTCGCTATCAAAAAAAATGGTCGGGATAGCGAGATTCGAACTCGCGACCTTTTGACCCCCAGTCAAACGCGCTAACCAGGCTGCGCTACATCCCGACATTTCTTTAATGTCTTAATAATTTACTCTCTTTTTTCAAAAATGCAAGTTGTTTTTAAAAGATTTTTGCATATTTTTTATTTTTTTAAGTTAAAAATACATTAATGCCCCAGCTTTTTTGATTTTAAGGGGCATGATTATAATGATTTGCAATTTTTTTAAAATTCATCATCGAGGACAGACATTTCTTCCTCAATAAATTCGAGTGCTTTTTTGACCGCATTGGCACGGTGGCTGATTTTATTTTTGAGTTCAGACGGCATTTCGGCAAAGGTTTGGTCGTATCCGTCCGGTACGAAAATCGGGTCATAACCGAAGCCGTTTGCACCACGAGGAGCGTCAATGATTGTACCTTTGACTTCTCCCTCAAAAGTTTCGATAATTTCGCCATTCATAGCAATTGCGATTACGCAAACGAAACGGGCTTTGCGGTTTTCGACACCTTTCAGTTTATCCAAAACCTTTTGGATGCGGGCCTCATTGGTATCAGCATAGCGGGCGGAGTAAATTCCTGGCTCATTATTAAGCGCCTCGACCTCCAAACCTGAATCGTCAGCGAAAGCCGGAACATCGCAATAATCAGACACTGCGATAGCTTTGATAGAAGCATTTTCTTTAAAAGTCTTACCGTTTTCTTCGATTTCAGGGAAATTCGGATAATCCTTTAAGGACTTTAATTCTACATTTTGGTCGCCCAAAAGTTCTTTAAATTCATCAACTTTGTGTTGATTTGCGGTGCCGATAACAATATATGCCATATTTTTTCACTTTCTGTTGTTGCGTTATTAATAAAACATAGTATATTATACTACATATATTAATAATTTCAATAGGTGAAAGATGGATTTTTGCGATTTTAAAGGAAAATTTGAATTTTTGCGTGGCAAAAAAGCCTATGTTGGCTTCTCGGGGGGAGCGGACAGTTTGGC
>JAZRSP010000302.1:0-3167 GCA_045651565.1 Victivallaceae bacterium
AGGATTGCCTGTTTGCAGGTGCGATAATTAAGCTACAATATTATTTCATATCTTGCCATAATAGAAGACAACTCAGACAAATAATCTTCAGATTTCATTCTTGTTTTTGTAAAACGATCAAATAGTTTTTCAAGATCGGCAACGACCTGTTTTTGAATCTCAAGCGACGGTAGAGGTATTGAAATTTCGCCTATGCTGTTTGAAAGATTATTGATATTAGCGCCAGAACTGTACCATTTTATCACTTCTTTGTATTCTTTTGTATTCAGTACATAAAAAAGGTACAACGGCAGAATTTTATCGGAAACAACACGAATGATTCCCATAAACCCGCCTGCGTAATAATTTGTGTTTTCACGAATAAAAGACAATTTTCCAATATGATTCTTGCTTCCGCTTGAGAAGCACATAAACAAATCGTTTTTCATCAATCTCTTTTCTTGTGATAAGCTTACAGTCTCTGATAAATATACCAACTTTTTCAGTTCAAGAAAACCATTTATGGTAACGTTGTCCGCCGGTAGAATAATATTTGATGTCTTATGTTGCGTCTGATCGGTCTTTTTATATGTTACACCTCTGATAATATCTATTAACTTACTATCCTCATTTTCACATAAAAAGACTAGCGGATATTTGCTTTGGATATTAGTTATTTTATTTTCCGCCGTTTTAATCTCTTTATTGAATTTTATACGCTGAAAGTCTATTAAATCCCGAAGTTGATAAAGTGAACAATATTGAGTTCTTTCTACAACATTATCATAATTTTCATTGAATGCACTTTTTACAATATTCGCTATTTTACTTGCATCGCATCTGTCGTCAGGATTAAAAAGAGCCCCTCCCGCCTCGTTAGTTTTTATTCCTTCCTGACCATTCCTGGTAGTCCAATAATATCCTAAAAATAATTTTTGTTCATTATTTCCTGAAGGAGATTTTATGACTACTGTCTTTTTATCGTAAGTCAAAGAAAAGTATTTTAACTTATCTTTTTCAATATCCATAACATATTTATAAAACATTGTATTGACTTGCTGTTGTTTTGATTGGGATAAATTATCGAAACTTCCTAAATTTATTTTCTTTTTGAATGCAACCACGTATGAGCTGAAATATGTATGAGTTTCCCAATACAATAAATCTTTTTTATTTTGCACCATTAATTCATAGTCTGTTTGATTAACAGATATTTTATTGAGGTATGATTTAAAAATGTTTTCATCTTCCCATTGGGTCAAATCTGCGTTGCTCCATATGGCTTCAATTGTATCATTTACAATATTCTTGCGGACTGGAGGCTCTTTGTATTTTTGTAGAAACAATATCACAGTGCTTGTATCTGTTGCGGAAAACGTTTTAGATTCAAATTGAGCAATTGCACAAATTTTAAAATTCTCTAACAAACACTCTCTGGCGCGGATATAACTGCTGGAGGAATCGGTAAGAATCGTACTCGGCAGAATAACAGCAGCCACACCTTCTGGCTTCAGAAGTTGAGCAATACGCTCCACGAAAAGCACTTCTATTTCAGAACCATCGTTGGTAATGTTTGCCAGCAGTTCCAATGAATTGTTTTTAGGCTTGAAGTGTGCTTTGAATGCTTTAACCGAATAAGGCGGATTGGCAACCAGAATATCAAAGGTCCCTGCTGTAATCTGTTTTTCAGGATAGTTATCAAGACCGTCACCAAAGATAATGTTGCCGTAACCAGCACCATTCATAAAGAGTGAAATCTTGGAAACCCTTGCCAGACGGTAATCTTTTTCGATACCAAAAATATTCTTTTCCACCCAGCCGTTATCTTTGACAAGGTCAGTTTGATTATGGCGTATGAGAGCCGCATTGACTGCTTCCACCGCTTCTGTGAGAAAGTGTCCGGCTCCGCAAGCATAGTCAATAATTTTCGGCAGAGTGTATTTGCCGGCATTGCTGATAATATTATCCAGCGGCAGTGAATCCCAGATGAAGCGGGTTATCGGCATCGGGGTAAAAAATTGCCCTTCATTCTGCTTGAAGCCTTTATTCAACAGCTGTTCAAACAAATCGCCCAGGAACTGGTGTTTGGAGGGATAAACAATGCGGTATTTTTCAAAAAGCTGTACAACTTCAACAACAACTTTGCCGTTCTGGTAGAAAAGTTCCTCGTTGTGAACATCCTTGAAAGAAAAGTCGTTGTTGGTGTAGAACTTGAGAATACGAATGGTATTCTGCAACTCCTCAATCATCGCTTTACGTTTTTGCCCGGAAAACTGCTGTACCAGATTTTCTGCGTAATCATTGGGGACATAAAAGATCTTTTCTTTCATAAAGTCATTCATGCCCTTCTGGTGCAGTTTCTGCAATCGGTCTTGCAAAGTTTCGTAGGTGTCTATGCCTTTTTTGTACTGAAATTCCAACTCGGCATCGTCATCTTTGCCGATCTCATCAACCAATTTGCAGATAAAAAGAGCCACCAGACGATTAAAGGCATTTTCCTTATCAGATACATTATTATGTCTAAGAATTTCTTCAAAGCGATTGACTATTTTATCATCTGGGGTGAAGTCCCGGAGGTCTTTTTTGCGCAATGGTTTTACGCCAATCTGATAAGCAACAGTGTCCGCACCAAAGATAATATCCTGACAGTAGTCTTTACTGTAGGTTTCTGACCAGACTTCAAACTTCTCTTCAACTGTACCGGCATTTTTATAAAGTTTGATTGTGTCGTCTTTTTCTGCAAGCAGCACAAGGTTGCTGTCATCAGAACAGTTGATAATATTGTTTTCATAAATAACCTTCCCATCTTTAATATCGGAAGCATATAACGCTAGCCATTTTGTATGTCGCTCTTGTTGCCAGTATGAAAAAAGTTGTCCTCCGTCGGTTTCAAGATTTTTCTTTTCCTTGAAATATTCACTGCCATAGGTTTTACATTCAATGATAAGCAACATTTCTTTCCTTGATTCATCATAGACGCAAATGTCAGCTTTGCCACTTTTCGAGTCATGTCCTAAATTCCACCGCTTTTCAAGTTCAATATGTTCTGCACGATAGCCTTTTTCTAAAAGTCGAGTTACACATTCTAAAACAACAAAATTTTCTGGATGAGCAAAGTTGCATGTGGTCTCATCATTAATTTTTATTTCATCTGGATAAATTATTTTTTTGTGTTCAAATTGACATTT
>JAZRSP010000303.1:0-2077 GCA_045651565.1 Victivallaceae bacterium
GGCAGACCAAGGGCATACAGAGGCTCAATATTACTTGGGAAGTTGTTATCTGGCAATACGAGAATATAGTTCTGCTGTAAGATATTTGGGTAAAGCATCGGATAAGGGGCATGTTTTAGCGCAAAATAGATTAGGTTTATACTATTACAAAAATAGTTATTCCGAAAATAAGTATCGCTCGGCAATTTATTATTTCCAAAAAGCAGCTGCGCAAAATAATGCAGAATCTCAATATTATTTGGGCGAGTGTTATGAGTATGGTCGAGGTGTTGAGAAAAATTTGGCAATTGCGGTTGATTATTACCGCAAAGCCGAGGCTAATGGTTACAGTGTGGCAAAATTGAAATCTCGGGCAATTACTTTCTTCATCGCAGCAAATGAGAAAAATGATCCAGAAGCCCAGTATGAGGTCGGGTTGTGCTACATCAAAGGAGAAGGTTTATTGCTTGATACCCAAGAGGGAATCAAGTGGCTGAAAAAATCTGCCGATCAGGGATTTTTGAAAGCACAAATTTATTTGGCAAAAGCATTTAAAAACGGCGTAGTTGTCAAAATTGATTTAGCTCAAGCATTTAATTATTTCAAAAAAGCGGCAGATCAGAACGATACAGAGTCTCAATATGAAACTGCTTTGGCATATTTGCATGGAAAAGGTATTGCTAAAAATGCAGTAGAAGCGGTAAATTATTTTACAAAATCTGCCGAAAAAGGACATGTTTTATCTCAATATAATTTGGCGAATTGCTATTATTACGGTAAAGGCGTAAAACAAAATTATGATGAGGCATTCAAGTATTATATGAAATCTGTGGATCAGGGTATTGTTGATTCTCAATATCATGTGGGACTTTGTTTAGAAAAAGGGCAGGGTACTTCGCAGAATTACGGAGAGGCTTTGAAGTTTTACCAAAAAGCTGCTGCTCAAAATCATGCTGAATCATATTATCGCATAGGTAATTTCTATTACAATGGTCTGGGCGTGGCAAAAAGTTACGAAAAAGCTGTAAGTAATTATCGTTCAGCAGTTAAATTGGGAAATGAAGACGCTAAAAAGGCTTTGAATGGACGAATTATTACTTTGTATATCGATGCTGTCGAAAAGAAAAATGCGGAATCGCAATTCGTTTTCGGTAACTGTTATTATCGTGGTGACGAAGTCGAAAAAAGTTTGAATGAAGCGATTTCGTACTGGACAATGGCGGCAGAGCAGAATTATATTGAGGCTCAATATCTTCTGGCAAAACTTTATTTCCAAGGCAAAGAAGTCGAAAAGAATTTCGAAAAATCAATCTTCTGGATGACCAGAGCTGCCGATTTGGGTAAATGCGAAGCCCAATACTATTTGGCAGTATGTTATTTCGGCGGTGTCGGAGTTGAGAAAAATTACGAAACTGCGGTAAAATATTTCACTATGGCGGCAATGCAAAACCATGCCGAATCTCAATATTATTTGGGATTCTCCTATCAGCATGCTCGTGGGGTCGAGGAGGATTTGGATACTGCCGCTTATTGGTATTTGCTTGCAGCAGAGCAGAATCATGAAAAGGCTAAAAAAGTTTTGGATAGCGATACATTTTCTCTTTTCAAAGAAGCCGAAGTCGGAGTTAATGCTCAATACGAAATTGCTATGAAGTACAAGGATGGTCGCGGTTTAATCCAAAGTGACGAAAAGGCTGTAAAATATTTCGGTATCGCCTCTAATCATGGTCATGCAGAATCTCAATATGAACTTGGTAAGTGTTATTACTGGGGGCGCGGTGTCGTTCAAAATGACTTAAAAGCAGTAGAGTATTTCTCTATGGCTGTTGCTAATGGCAGTATCGATGCACTGTTTGAACTTGCAAATTGCTATTACTGGGGCAGAGGTGTCGCACAGCAAGACCGAGCAAAGGCGATTGAGTTGTATCAGCAGGCAGCGGACAAAGGTCACGCCGAAGCGGAAAAAGTTTTGCAGAGAATAACACAGAAATAATTAAAAGGTGATAAAATGAAAAAGATTTTTGTAATATTATTTATGATGGTTATGGTGTCACTTTTTATGTCCGGTTGTCGAACTTACTGCGGATATAGAGAGTAT
>JAZRSP010000304.1:0-34300 GCA_045651565.1 Victivallaceae bacterium
ACAGATTTTTTTATGGAAAATTCTGATCCGGTCGTAGAGAGCATTGTCCGGGGAAAACTGGTCGATCCCGTAAAAATGCCCCGGCTTTTCCGGATTTGGCCTGCCGAAAATGGTGTGGAATGTGTGGATGGTGTCACTCCGGTAACATTTACCTGTACCGATTTCCCGCCAGTCGGTCATATCCGGAAAAACTTTGCTCCAGAGCAAAACATAAACCGCCCGGATGATATAGGTATTATCACAATCAAATTTCTGCGGATTGATACAGCCGAAAAGTTCATCATGTTTCAAAGTTTCAAAGTCAAACTCCTTAAAGTTCCGGATGTCACCGTCAAGTTTTTCTCTGACAAACGCCCGCAGTACAGTTTGGGCATCCGGGGAACGGTAGTAAAGTGCCATATCTTCGTGCTGATAATGTTTTATCTCATCAGCTTCAAGGAAAGACTCTGCATCGCCGGTCCATAAATCAGTCGGATCACGGAGCTGATCCCAGAGATCCTGAATTTCCCAACCGAGCTTTTTCATTCCGGCATAATATTGCAGTTTCAGTTTCGCCATCAGGAAATTGGCACAACATTTGCAGTAAAACCGGTCTTTGAATTTGATGTCGGCATTTTCATCGCCGCAATCGGCACAGTGATTTTCATTCATTTGATTTTCCTCTTTTTCATTTTTTCTATGCTGCCGCAGCCAGTCGGTGTTTTCTGCTGTATCGGCATTGACTTTTTTGAAACTACCGCCATTTTCGCGGACTTTGCGGATGCTTTGGGCGATATATTCTTTCACCGGATTGGAATTGAAGAGAGTTGGATATTTCTCTTGCATCTCCTCTTCGCAACCTGTCATATAAAAAGCATTGCTTCCGACTTCAAGGAGTGTTTCGGGCAAATCAACAAACTGCAGATTTTCACATCCGATAAAAGCATTATCTCCGATGGAAAGTACATTGTCGTGTAAAACGATTTTTCTCAACTTGCCAAACATACACACATCGCTGCCGATGAATATGACATTTTCCGGAACTTCATAATACTCAAGTTCTGTTGGAATGCAAAGCAAGGTTTTGTTTTTCCAAATCAGCGCACCGAAATGGTCAACGGTAAAATCCGGACTCTCTGAAACGAGTTTTGCCGGACAATCCAGAAAAGCGTTAGGGGTAATCGTTTTGACTTTTGGCGGAATAGTCAGCGTTTGCAGATTACTGCACTGCTGAAATGCGTTACTGTCAATTTCTAGCAAACTTTGCGGCAATGTGACTGACCGCAGTTGTTGACAATTGAAAAAGGCAGTGAGCCCGATTTCTTCTGTACCTTCCGGAACTGTGTAGTCCTGAAGCTCCAAATCTTCCGGAAAATGGATTAAGGTTTTACGATCCGCAGTGTATTCCACTCCGCCGACAAAAATGTTTTTTTCTTCCAGCATATTTCAATCCTTTCTGCTGTTGTTGACTGACAATGCAAGCGGGGCCATTATCCCCGAAAAACTTCATTGTCTGCCTACATAAGCAGTATTTTTGTGAAATTTTAGACAGAATCTTATCAAAAAAAAGCTGTTTTTGAACAATTTTCAGTTGTAACAAGCTGATAGTTAAGGAATAAAAAAAATTTTAATTTTTTTTTACCAACGCCATTTTCAACGATCTATCCACAAGTTGACTTTCCGTTCAAACCGAACATCAGAACCATTTGGGAGAATTTTCAAAAGGGCATATTATTGTTATGCACTTTGGTTCATTGAGTTGTAAAATGGTTGTTTGAGCATAAAACAATTCATTATCTCTTTTCTGCAAGCATAGTGTGGATAACAATAACCAAAAGTGCTATGGATTAAGTTCAAAATCATATTTTTTGAGATTCTCTGTTTGCGGCAGGCAGAGATTTCTGTAAATCCTTGCGAAACAGCCACAAAAGGCACAAAAAAAACTGCTTGCATTTGTCAGCACTTTTGCAAGCAGAGAATTTGTTCTGGTGGAGGTTTGAAAAATTCGGCAATAGAGATAATTTGAGGAGAAGATTGCTGAATTGTTTTATATTTTGAGCAGACAAAAGAGGAAACAAGGTATATTGAAAATCTCTTAAGCCAAAACCTTGTCATATAGGATGGTGCAAAAATTATTTTTTAGCCAAAATGCACCATAAAGTCATGCTGTATTCATTTTTTTTAATAAAATTGTATTATTTTTATAACTATGTACACCCCACCAACCATCTTTTTCCGAAAAACTGTTACTATTTAAATACATTTTATTTGCAAAAAAAGTTTGTTGAATTAAATTATATATTCAAAGAAACATGAATAATCACATATAGGAGAGAATTATGAGTATTCCTAAGCCATTGCCATATGTCGCAGAATTTGAGAAATTAGGATTCGGTCTTTTTTTCCATTGGGGGTTGTATTCTCAACTCGGAATTGGAGAATGGTCGCAATTTGCAAAAAATATTGATGTGAATGAATACCGAAAACTTGCTGACAGCTTCAATGCAGAAGATTTTAATGCTATGGAATTAGTAGGAATGGCAAAAAATGTAGGGATAAAATACATCACTTTTACAACCAGACACCATGAGGGTTTTTCGCTTTATGACACTTGCGGTCTTAATGACTTTGATGCGCCTCATTCTCCTGCCAAAAGAGATTTAGTCAGAGAATTTGTTGACGCCTGCAATCACCACGGGATCAAACCATTTTTTTATCACACAACTCTCGATTGGTCATGGCATAGCAAAAAAACACCTGAGTTAGAAGCAGAAGAATTCAATGAATATTTAGACTACCTCTATAAGTCCGTTGAAATTCTTTGCCGAAATTACGGAGAAGTCGGCGGTTTTTGGTTTGACGGCAATTGGAGCAGACCGAATGACGATTGGCAGGAAGATAAACTCTACTCCATGATAAAAAGCTATCAGCCGAATGCAATGATTATTAATAATACCGGTCTGCACGCACTCGGAGCAATCGGCAATAAATTCATTGATTCAGTTACCTATGAACAGAATGCCGCCAAATTAATGAATCGTGCAGGCATGACTAAGTATTTAGCCACAGAAGTTTGTAAAACTATTAACAACCATTGGGGCAAAGCGACTAATGACTTCAATTATTTCTCCCCCAAAGATATTATTGAACAATTGTGCCACAGCCGAGGATGCGAGGCAAATTATCTTCTGAATATCGGTCCGGAAGCTCAGGGAAAAATTCCTGATTATGAAAAGGCTCTTTTAGGAATTGTCGGCCGTTGGGTCAAACTAAACGGTGAAGCAATTTATAACGTTAAACCGGTTGCAAATCTCAAATATCAAGGACGAGATTTCTTGCTACAAAATGGAAACAATTATTACTATTTTGCCTTTGACTTAAAGTTGGGCGGGAGCGAAAATGTAGTTGCTGACGCAAAAGAAGATTCTCATAGAATTTTTACCGGCTTATCAGAAAAAATCAATTCTGCGGTTTGGCTTGATAATGGCGAAAAAGTGCAATTCAGCCAGAATTGCGAAAATAAACACTTCTCTTTTGATGCCGGAAAATTTGAATATGGCACAAACCTTTGTGTTCGAGTTTTGAAATTAACTAAATAAAATAATTTTGAAAGAGGTCTTATATGGGAATCGATTGGATTTGGACATTCGGAGAAGTAAAACCGCATTGGGCGGTCAAATTCAGAAAAGTTTTTAATTGCGATTGCGATGTAACCGCTCAAATTAGAATTGCTGCGGAAAATGACTGCATTCTCTATATTGATGGGGAAGAAATTTTTCGAGGCATTAACCCTGAATATTACAATAATAAAAGTTGGACAACTTTACAGCACAACTTTAAGTCAGGAAAACATGTTATCGCAATTTGGGCATATTATGTCGGAGAAGATTTTCAAACGGTGGTTAATTCGCACTCTCCAGGATTATTTTTTGAAGCAAAACTTTCTAATGGCGAAGTAATTATAACTGATGAAAGTTGGAAATGCTGCGAAGACTTTTCTCTCATGCGTGACCGCATAGACAAAGTTGATTTTCAATTGGGTTTTAATTTCTGCTTCGACAACCGCTTAAACGATGACTATTTAAGTTTAGAATATGATGATTCAAATTGGAATACCCCACAAGTTTTCAGCTATAATGGAAGCTTCCATGCAAGAAAAATTAATCCAATGCAAAAACAAGCGGAAGTTGAAGGTAAACTTATTGAAAAAGGAACTTTTGAGCGTAATTTTGCATTACAGGGAAGCTATGCGGATATAGTTACAGCTGATAATTATAGTTCCAAAACTCCTAATGGAGAATATTTTATCTATGACTTGGGCGAAAATTTTTTCGGACATATAAAGCTTGAAGTCAAAGCGGAAGCAGGTACAATTTTTGATATTTCTCATAGCGAATTCCTCTTTGAAAAAAAGGTTCGTGCAAAAGTACAATATCGTAATTTTACGGATAGGTTTATTTCCGGGACTAAAGATGTTGAAACTTTTATTTTGCCTCGCCGTATTGGTGGTGAATTTATACAAATTAATTCAGTAAATGGCAAAATTGAACAACTGAATGTTGCGCTTATTCCCTTAAAAATTGAACTGCCTGAAATAAAACTTGCTAAATCAGATAATCAAACGATTAATAGATTACTTGAAAGTTCAAAAAAGACCTTGGAACTTTGCATGCTTGAACATTACGCGGATTGTCCATGGAGAGAACAGGCTCTTTATGCAGGGGATTCCAGATGGCAAATGCTTTTCGGGTATTATCTCTGGGGAAATTATGATTACGCAGCTTACAATCTTGAATTTTTAGGAGAAAGCATGCGGGATAATGGGCTTTTGGCAATTTGTACTCCATGTGAAGTAAAATTGCAAATAACTTCTTTTACAATTCATTGGATCAATGCAATTTGCGAATACACACTTTACTCTGGAGATAAGGGAGTTTTTGAAAGAACTGCAAAATTAAGAGAAAAGGCAGTAGAAGCACTTTTAGCAAGATTTGATAAAGAAAGCGGGCTCTATTATGCCCCTTGCGATAAAAATATTTGGAATTTTTATGAATGGGAAATTTATTTAGACGGTTTAAATGGACAAAATGATGCGATAAATTTTAACCATTTAGGAGAGTTTGATGAAGTTGATTCTGTCTATAATATGCTTTTAATTGAAATGTTTAATAAATTGTATCAAGTAACAGCAAATAAGGAATATTATCACGCTGCAGAAAAATTATGTGCTGCATGTTGTAATTATTTTTACGATAAAGAACAGAATTACGTTAAATTCTATAAAAACTTAGATAGGAAATTTGAGTTTGTTAATTCGTTGGCAATATATATCGGAGTTGTTCCTCATGCAAAACAAGCGGATTTAATTAATAAATTAATGAACGGTGAATTAATAAAAGCGACATTGTCTTCACTTTTTTATACAGTAGAAGTGATGGCAAATCACAGTGAAGAAACAAAAATTTACTTGGAAAAACAACTGCTTAATACATTTTCTCCAATGCTTGAAGATGGGAAAACAACTACGCTTTGGGAAACAGCAGATGGGGCTGCCGCTTTTGATTACTCCGGCAGTATGTGCCATGGTTGGAGTGCTATATTAATTTATTTTTATTATAAATATATTTTCCAACTGAAACATATTTAAAAAAAACGGGACTTAAAAAGTCCCGTTTTTCATGTCATTTTTTATAATATTACTTATTCAATGAAAAATCGAAGTTTTCCAATTCTTCACTTAATGCAGGAACATCATAAGGCATACTATTATTGCGAATAGATTTTGCGCCCATAATACCTGCTGCTACAGCATAGCGAGCTGCTTGCGGAGTTGAATTTGGCACTTCGGTACCCCGAAGCATATCAATAAAACTATTGATAATTACCGGATCAGCACCGCCATGACCTTCTCCTGGTTCAGGCATACGATAAGTAATATCTCCCTCAATATCGAAGCGGTCAATTCGACGAGTCCAAACTTGAATTCGGCAATTTTCACCGTAATCGCCATAATTTTCGATTCTGCCACGCGTTCCGATAACGGTATAATTGCGGCAGCTGTCAGGAGTATAATGGCACTGCATATAACTTGCATGAACTCCGTTTGCTAACTGCAAATTAACCATATTAATATCTTCATTATTAACAAAAGGTGAAAAATCTTTCTGTTCTTCAGGCGGCCAATGATGTTTCCCCCAAATTTCTTCAATAGAAAGTGCATCAAGCTTTTCTTTTTCTCGTCTTGGCAAATTGCCGTAGACACTCAAAGAACCGATACCGCTTACTCTGACAGTTCTGCTATTGGCAAGCCAATGAATTACGTCAATATCATGCGCGCCCTTTTGAAGCAGAAGCGAACCGGTTTTAGCTCTGTCTGCATGCCAATCACGAAAGTAAGCATCTCCGCCGTAACTTACAAAGTGGCGACACCAAATTGCTTTAACTTCCCCAATCATACCTGACTGGATAATCTCACGCATTTTCAGCACGAAATCCATATAACGCATATTGTGTCCCAACATCAATCGAGTCTTATTATCCATAGCAGTTTGAAGAATATTATCTGCTCCCTCCAAAGTAATAGCAATGGGTTTTTCCAAATAAACCGCTACTTTGTTTTTGAGGGCAAAAGTTGCATGTTCTTCGTGGCAGAAATCAGGAGAAGTAATAATTACACCATCCAAAGCTTCTTTTTCAATCATCTCGCGATAATCCAAATAACCATTAACCGAACTGCCTTTTTCTTTATAACGATTTATAAAACTTTGGAGTTGTTCATTGTAAATATCGGCACCTGCAACAATTTCAACTCCTTTATCTTTTTGATGAGCCCAATCTGCCAACTTGCCACGACAGCAAGTTCCGATTACACCTAAACGTAATTTTTTCATAAAAACCTCTTTCTTTTTAATTATTTTCTTATAAAACCGTCATCCTCGGAAGTATCTTTAACTCTGTTTTTCAAGTCAATAAAAAGCCTTTTTGCGTCCCGAAGTCCTCCAAAAAACACCCAAAAAGTACAAATAATTCCAAAGAAAATACTTAATCCAATATAGAACATCCAATAGAAATTCCAATTCCACCACATGTACTGCGGAAAAAGTAAATTCCCTGCCGTTCCAATAACAAACAAAGCAAACCAAAACATTGACCAGCAGAATGAAGCATAGAATACAAAACGTTCAAATTTACTGAATTCGGCAGTAACTCCAACCAATTTTGCAAAACTGAACTTTTTAATTTTCTCGGCAGAAGCTTCATCACCTTTTACCACATCGTCTTGGATTGCATATTCACCACGGTGAAGAAGTTTATCCATATTGTAAACTTGTTTCGGGCCAAGTAATGAAACTAAAACATATGAAATACTTGCAGTAATCATCGCATAGAAATAGATCCATTGGCCATTCATCGGAATACCATAACTGCGAATAGTTTTAATAAGTTCCGGACAAGTCTGTTGAAGCACTAGTCCACCGAAACCCAAAACTGTACCGATTGACAAAGCTGTCCATGCTGCAGCAGTTGTACCTCTTTTCCAGTACAATCCGCCGATAATAACCGCTCCTGCCCCTCCGAGATAGATTGCACCGGTAAAAGCGAAAAACATCAAAATATAATCTTTCAAAGGGAAAAAGCAGCTGAAAAGGAACGCAAATAGTCCGACTCCAATAACTGATAATCGCAAATAAAATAAATGTTTTTTCGGAGTTAACGGCTTATTACGCAAAGGCATTACTACATCTTGAACGAAAATACTCCCCCAACTGTGAGTATAGGTATCATCAACCGTTAAAGCACAACCAAGAATGACCGCTGCAAATATACCATTTACCCCAATCGGCAAAATATGGCGCAGAAAAATTGGAACAGTCATTTGAGTTTGCAGTTGCGGATCACCCAAATTTGCAATATCAGCCTTGATTGGTGCGGCAATATCAGCAAAACTATCCAAATGCAAAACGGCAAATGCCACCAGAGGAATTAAAATCACACTCATTTGAGTTGCCATAAGTCGCCATGAACCAATAACTCCTGCCATAACTGCTTCGTGCGGAGTTTTAGCTGCAGCATTGTAACCGCTGGTAGCCTGCCAACTTTTTGCATTATAAATTGCAGCAAAAAGATTGATGAGGAAGAACCAGATACTGAAATCTTCGGTTGCACTGCCGCCCAATGGGTTAATCATTGATTTTCCAGCGGGAGCCCCGGTTTCAAGTCCGAGCATAATATCGCCCCAAGAAAACTTCGCAAGCAAAAACAGCATTACCGCCACAAAGACCAACATCATGAATGACCCTTGCAAAAAGTCGGTTATCATAATAGTAATTTGTCCACCTGAACAGGCAATATAAATTGCAATCGACAAGTAAATTGCCATAACACATGGAGCAGTTGCAATTTCCAATCCACCAACGTTAAACTGCAAAGGCAAGTTAAGGTAGTGAACTAAAAAATTACTTGTTACCAATGGGAAAATACCGTAGTTGATTACCCCAGAAATCCAAGAAAGAAGCCCAGCAAAGTAACGGAATTTTCTCGAATAACGCTCTTCAAAAAATTGAGCCAATGTCAAAGCTCTTGTTTGGCGGAAACGGTAGATTATAAATCCTGTTAAACTCATAAAAAGTAATGCAGGAGTTTGTAATTTATTCCACCATTGCGGCGGCAACCCGGTTGTATAGACCATTTCCCACATTGCAACCAAACTGATTGCTCCGTAGAAACTTCCAGATACAGTAAGCAAATATCTTCCTGCCAGACGGTCAGCCGCCAAAAAGTCCGATACAGTTCGACTGTATCGCTTGGAATATACTGTTACTCCCAATATAAAAATAATTGATAATAAGAGAATACTCCAATCTATTAAACTTACATTCATTAAAAATCTCCAAATTAAGTATCGGGAGATTTAACTCCCGATACATTAAAAATTAACTACCATTCTGCACGCCAGCCAGGAAATTCAGGAGCATACTCATGATTTTTCACTGCGGTTGCCTCATCAACCAAACTGAAACCTTTGGTTTTCGGTGCATAATCCTGTACCTGATAGAGAACCTGCCATGCTTGATAAGCAAGGAATTTATCCTCTTTATTTGCATGGAATTCTCTGATCACTTTGTATCCGTCAGCGCCGAAAGCACGCAATGCATTACCGACATAACGCCAACCGTAAGCTTTGTCAGGTCGGGTACTTGCATCGCCATATTGAGCAAAAAGATTTTTGAGCGCAGTTCTCGCCTTTAATCTGTGTGCGGCTGATGGGAATGAAGTTGTAAAATAACGCAGAGAATGTGCGGCTTTTAACTGCAAACGATAATTTTCTTCATTTTCAGTCATATCGCTTAATAAGTCAATTAATCTACCTCTATTTTCCGCAGAGACCAAACCTCTCAAACCGACACACTGCTCAATTGCACGCATTCTGACTTCAAATGTTTCGTCCTCATTGGCTGCGAAAGGCAAAATTGCTTCAAAAATTCCGTCAGCATTGGTTGATTTTTTCAAAACAACAAGTTTATAAAGTCCGTGAATTGCAGTTTTGCGAACCACAGACAATTCACTCTTTAATGCTTCAAACATGTCCGCTTCACCAACTGCACCGATATTTCCGAGAGCAGTTACGGCATTGTATTGGAACTGGAAGTTCGGGTCATTTTCAACTGCCTTCAAAATTGCTTTTACGCTTTCGGGACGATTAACTTTGGCAAGTGCCATAATTGCACCGATACGAACGCATGAATCTTTGTCAAAAAGGGCTTTTTCGACATATTCAAGCAACGACTTATCTTTGCGAGCAAAAACTACCATTGCAGCACAAGCATTACGGCGAACAAGCAAGTGGTCATCACTTAAAAGTTTAATAACCTTATTTACATCAACTGAATCAGCAGAAATTTTACCAGAGGCAATGTCACGGCAAGCCTGTGCTTTCACCATCCAGTCTGTTGAATCTAATGAAGAGGCCGTTTCAACTTTTCTGGTGTAACTTTCGATACCGTTTTTCGCCCAAGTAATAACCGCAATCGGATTTACGCCGCTTGAACGATATTTATTCCAACGAGGATCAAACGGATTTACGGCACGAACAGTCAATTTTACTTTGGTTCCGGCGGTCAACTGCAAAAGCATATCCAAAGTTCTCTGCTGATCTTCCACTTCACCCAACTGTACCCAAATTTCATCGACAATGCCTTCTTTTATCCAAGTTGCATAGTCCATTTTGATCTTACCTGTACCGCGAATCGGCATACCCCACCACGGCTGGCAATACTCTGGTTCGTGAGCATCAATAATCATACAAAGTTTTGTGTTATTCTTATGTAGCTCAACAGATAATTCACGCAAAAATACAGTTGTGAAATGTCCTCTGCATGCATACCAATATTCTGCTTGTTCAGGAGTGAGTTTATCCTTTTTCAAGTCCACATCGGGATATTTTTCATTAAACATCGCTACGACCGCAGGCTCGAAACCGAACTCATGCTCGTAACGGATACCGTAATTTTCCACATAAGTATAGAAGTTAATGCCGTCATAGTTGTAGTCAAGCATTAATTTCATGTAATTATCAATCAAAGCTTTTCTTGCTTCCGGATAAGTAAATGAAATCGGTCCCGGCGCACGACGCTCGCCGAAACGGTCAATTTCGCACCATTCAGGGTGCTGCATTCTGATCGGAAATTCAAAAAAGTATGGACCCCATGATTCAGGTGGCAAACCGTGTTCATAAATCCCAGTATAGAAAAATGCTTCCATACCACGCTTATGAGCTGCATTTACTACTGCACGGTCAAGGTCGTATTTGTCGACCATTAAACGCCACCAGGCATGACACTCTAAAACTTCCGGAGTCAAACCATCAGCTCTCATTGTTGACCATTCTTTTAATGCACGCCAATAGATACGGTCAATCCCGTAACTATTGTTCATCCAATCGAGCATGGCTTCGACTGCTTCGGGACTGTCAACCGGTTCCACAGCAGGATTCCACAAATTGTCTCCTGCTCCGCAGAAGACATGTGTCGCTCCTTGTGCCGTTGTCAAAGCGACAACGGCACTCAAAATTACCAATAATTTTTTCATCTGATTTTATTCCTTAACTCAAATATTACCAACGATAGGTTTCATACATGGTATCTACGGTTGCATGCAAGTTAGAATAACCGATTTTGTCCTTATCAAATGTTTGAACATGACCGTCAGCCATACAAGCATTTGCCTTGTCATTGTGGATGAACTGATACATACCGGCAGTAGTAGCTTTAACAATAGCAGTACCTACAGCATTAACTGACAGAATCGGGGCAGTAGAAAGTACTGTATGATTATTTGCATCCAAGAACATGATTTTATCGCTTGCACGAGCAATACCGCCGACCTTCTGTTCATAAAGGTGGCGATTGTAAGCATAGTCCAAGTGACCGCCATTAGGATCATAACCAATGCTATTGCTGGGGCAGTCAACCGAAGTTTTGCGGCTTAAGTTACTGGTAACGCCCAAATACGGTCCCATAAAATAGTTATTATTTGTGTTTTCCAAAGCATTCCACCAAAAACGGCCGGCATTGCCTTCGGTATGAACCATGTAACTATCCTGGTTGTCATTGGTATACATCAATTCGGCAACACCAAGTTGTTTCAAGTTATTAACGCAAGAGGTTTGACGAGCTTTTTCACGAGCCTTGTTAAGTGCAGGCAATAACATACCAGCCAAAATTGCGATAATTGCGATTACAACCAAAAGTTCGATCAAAGTAAAGTTAAATTTTTTCATTTTTTCTTTCTCCTAATTTGTTAAAATTACTTTTTGTTTTGAATAAAAATTATTTCATTCACTTTTGTGGAAATTTTTATTTATCCCTTTTGTTTAAAAACTTCCAATTTTACTCTTGCTTTGATAGAAAAATTCTATCACCGACAAACTATTTTTGCTTTATATAGTTTTTCCTCCTTTGTTAATTGTTTAAGTTCTATCATTGCTTATCTGCTGCAAAGCATAGATAATGCATAAATTATCAACTATTTTTTATTAAAAACCACACCTCTGGGAGCAGGTACGATTGCTCCGGTATTGCTTTTGCCATTATACAAATTAAACTTCTGCATAATAAGTCTTGCCATTTGGAAGTGTCCAAGCGCATTGGGGTGAATATAATCACTCAACCAATTTTTCAAAATCTGATCATTAACACATTTTTCCTGCCAATATTTTGCATGGTCAACCAAAATCAAATCAAACTTTTCTGCTACCTCTCTAATTTGTTGGTTATATTCATGCTGCTCATTATAACGGCGAATATAATTTTTATAAATCGGATTATCGGTATCAACCTCATGATATAAATTATAGGTCTGCAAAACCACTATTGCGCCGTCCTCTTCCAAACGCATGACTAATTTTTCCAAACGAGTACGGAAATCCTGAACGCCCTTGTTATTAACATGGGTAATATCGTTGCAGCCGATTAATAAAAACACAACCTGCGGATTGTAGCGTTTAACATTGCGTTCATATATTTGGTCATTTAAAAGTTCGAAACTGGAATATCCGCTGCTTCCTGAATTGATAACTACATCACTCTTTTTGCCGCACTCGCCACGTAATCTTTCATGAAAAAGTTCAACAAAACTGCGATCAGAAAAAGTATGAACTGCACCATGGGTAATTGAATCGCCATAAAAAACCCATGTCCACGGCTGATAACGCTTATTTTTCAAATGTTCTGCAATTTTTTCCATTGCCTGTTGCTGTTTTTCTCCTGCCCAAACAGTAGTTACAATAAAGCAGCTAACGACTAACAATAAAACTTTACATAACTTTCTCATCATTAATTACCTTTCTTTAAATCTTTAAACTTCACATTAACTTCTGTGATCCTCGGTGTATCTAAACAGCCTTTGGCTCCAATTTCCAAACGGTATTGCACATAAGAATTTTCTGCAATATCAAATTCCATACTTTCGCCGACTTCTATAAAGTCACTCCATTGAGCATTTTCAAGATTTTCAAGAGTTTTAGCACTTCGAAGTTGCAGTTTTACCCAAGTTTTTTCAGGGAAATCACCCTTAACTTCGAAAGAAAAGCCCTTTGCGCCTCTCTTTAAAAGTTGTGGTTTACTTGTATAAAATTCCATATCCGAGCGATCAAGTTGGTTGCCAACATCGACCGAGGTAATTCCATGCGGACCATTAGTCGGCAACGCTGTAACATTTTCCATTGACCAATTTGCAATATCCCACCAAATTTCAGATTCTCCGACATGGTCGCCGAAGCGTTTATGGTTGGCAACTGCGAGGTCGATTTTGCCGTCCTGATTAAAATCCGCCGCAAGTCCGCAAGATGCAGAGTGTGTCGGGAGTCTGGTAACATCATAATAATCAAATTTACCATTTCTATTATAATAAATAAATGAATCAATATCACGCTCTTTGCCATTCTGATAACTTCCAGCAAAAATATCCAAATAGCCGTCGCCATTCATATCGGCAATAGTTATCCCGTCGGCACAATCACTGCGAAGAAGTGTTTTCTTTTCGCTTGAAAAACCGTTTTTGCTGTTCCAGAAAACATGCACAAATGAGTTATGCGGTTCCGGGCTCGGAGTAATTCCTGCATTCGGCATACGGAAAAATCCTCCAAAAACTAAATCAGGCAGTCCGTCTTTATCCAAATCGGCAATTCTCGCACAAACACCACGATAAACAGGGAGTTCCTGCGCATTGTCAAAACTGAACTTTTCTTTTCCGCCCCAGAGAATATAACTTGAATCCTCCAAAATTAACGGCACAACTAAATCTAAATAACCGTCGCCATTCAAATCTCCCGCTGTTATCCAGCGTGGAGTAGTGGTAATTTTCTTTCCTTTATAAATCAATGGCACTTCATATTTGTTGTATCCGTTTTCTCCCCCCATAAAGATTCTTAAATAGGGATTAAGTGCGTCAGAAAAAGCCAAGTCCAAGTATCCGTCCTTATTAAAATCTCCGCTCACTACCCCATGAGATGTTTTAGTCGGAAGTTTCTCCATTTTGTGATTGCTTGTAAAGGGACTATAATGCAAAAATGAACCCGGGTCAAGCCAAATTGAATCCTCAGAACAGTTTGCAAGAAGCAAATCGACTTCGCCGTCATCATTCAAATCCGCCGCCAATGAGTCCACTGGACCATGTGCATCAAGTTTAGTCAGGCGATTGCGATCAAAACCTTTTTTGTCTGCGTGATAAATTGAAGCATACAAACAGCCGATAAGTGTGCGTGAACGGTTATTGATAAAAAGCAGTTCTTTTTTGCCATTGCCGCGATTTACAGCAAAAACTCGTCTTGCATCATTGGTCGGAAGTTTTTTAGCAACTTCAGCAGTTGCCATATTTGAACTTAAATTACTGAAAATCAACGATTCGGTTGAATACATATATGGAGTATGAGCCTGACAAATTACAAGTTCATTTTTACCGTCATTATCCAAGTCGCTGATTACGCAATCTACTGCACGGTAAGTCGGAAGAATAGTGATTGATTTAATAGAAAAACCCTCTTTGCTTCCCCAGAAAATTTGCGAAGTTTCTTCGCCGTCTTTCACAAAAGTTCTTGCAGCAACAGCAATATCAGCAATTTTATCTCCATTTAAATCTCCAATTGCAACTCCATGAGCATCTGCAACTTGCAAGGTAAGTTCATTGATAAACTTTCCTTTCTCTATCATGCTGAAAAATTTAATATCTTTGCGGCTGATTAAACTGATACACTTTTTGCCATTCAACTCAATAACTTGCAAAAGCGGCATTGGCTCATTAAGTCTGGTGAATTTAGCCTCTTTATTGAGTTCCCTTGACCACAAATTGAATGGTAAAACTTTTTCGGGACATTCAAAAGGATTCTCCCAGTCAATACCTTTTTTGCTTCCGCAATAGACTTGCAATTCACCCTTTGAATTTAAAACTGCGACATCATCAAATCCGTCCTTATCGAAATCGCCCGCCACCACTTGTCTTGCTTCAATCGGAATTTCGGTAAATTTACGCATTTCGAAACCATGCTCACTTTGCTTAAAAACTCTGATTTTTCTGCGTGAAACAAAAATTAAACTTGGATATTCTTCTCCGCTGAAACGACCTTGTGCTACACTTTCAGCCATCGGAGTTGCAAGATAATTCATCCAACGAGTAGAATATTCCTCATCTTTACTTCCATAATAGAGCGATGAATTCAAGTCGTAAGTTGCGGCATCATATTTCATAGTCATAATAATTTCGTCGCTTCCGTCATTATTTAAATCCGCAACTAAACCATTGACTGCTCCATGTCCTGTAAGTTCAATTTTCTTTCGCAAACTATCATTCATCACATCTGAATAAACAAAGGAATTTGCCGACTCGTGGTCTTCTTGTGCATTGCAGAAAACCAAGTCAAAAAATCCGTCTTTATCCAAATCATACTGATAAATTCGTTGCAGCACACCCGCTTTGGACACGTACAAATTCTGTCCACCGTTGCCGAAAGAACCTTTGCTGAAATCTTCAAAACCTTTGGTCGTCCAAGTTGTGTAACTTGCACATCCGCAAAGAAGTGAAACTGCTGTCAAAGTAATAATTTTATTAAATCTTCTATTTTTCATTATGCAATATCCCATGAGAAAATATTAATCTTTTTATTGCCCCAAGTCCGACTAAGTTTAAACCGCACCGCTTTCACTTCAAGTCCCAAGTTATCCCAAACAACCAATCTACGGAAATTATTTTCAACTTTTTCAAGTAAATGCCATTTACCCTTACTATCCTGATAAGAAATTTCAAAATTCTTCGCCAAAGTCGCAGGAAGTTTCATATCAGGCTGTTTCAAAGTACGAAGTGCTACAATATTTTTTTCAGGTCTTGACAAGTCGCTATCCAAAACCAGACGGATTTTAGAGATTTTTTCCGCTTTGGCAAAACGATATTCAGCATAGTCGCCATTTTCTGCAACCCAAGCATTCAAATTATCTCCAATTATGCGGTCGCAACCGTTACGCAAATTTTCTGCATTTCCATTATTTGATACAATCAATTCAGCATTTCGACTTAATTCAGGAATTGTACGCTCAAAATTCGGCAAATAGCAGTCATCTTCCATTAAGTTCTGCTGTAATTCTTTAATATAGTTTGCTCCGACTTCACGCGGAGTAATCTTTTGCGCAACAGCCATTGAAGCCGCAGTTCCAATCGCCTGTCCCAAAACCGCACAAGTTGCCATAACTCTGGTTGCACTTAATGCCGCATGACTTACGCTGATATTGCGTCCTGCGAAAAATAAGTTATCCACATTGCAAGAATAAAGCGAGCGGTAAGGTATCCCGAATGGCGACGGCGCAGGATGGAATTTATTCGGTTCGCCGACATGATAAAATCCGGCAGGGTGGTGATCATCCATAGTCCAACCACCGTAAGCAATTAGGTCATCAAATTGCCCTGCATTATCTACATCATTCTGATTCATAATGTAATCACCCTCGTAACGACGATTTTCTCTTTTGCCAGGGAGAAAACCAACCCAATCAAGTTCCCAATACGCATTTTTCTCTTTTTCAGGGGCGTAATTTTTTAAATAATCCCATATGCCAAATGCGATTTCAAGTAAATCTCTCCGGTTTGCTTCAGTATCTTGAATTGTATCACCCATGCCACCAGTTTCCATCCACCAGAAATTCTCCAAACCTTCGAGCAACGTCCCTCTATACGGTGGAATATCTTCACGAGAACGGAATTTTCTTGCCCAAACAGGTGGAGTAAATTTAACCTTTTTGCGAAGCTGGCGAGCTTGAAAAAGGCAACTGTTTCCCATAGTATGTGTATCCGCAACTTCAGGTTCAATGGATTCATTAAACTCACCTTTTGCCTCTCTCCCGTGGCGGAATTTCGCTCCTGACAAAGGAGCTAAAACACTATCGCCAGAACAATCAGCAAAGTAATCTGCTTCAACTTCAATAAAAGTTTGAGTAGTAGTTTGATATCCCGTAACTGACTTGATGGCAGAAGAATTCTTCATTTTCAAACTCTGGCAACTGCAATTCAAAAAAAGTTTCAAATTAGGTGCATATTCTAAAATCCCATACAAAATACTATCCCATAATGCCGGCACTGCACCCGGGTTACGATAAAGATTTTCAAGTAAAATCTCTTCAATTATCCCTGTTTCGAGCATATTTTTCCCTCTTGCTCCGCAAACCCACATGCGAATTTCGCTTGAAGCATTCCCTCCCGGAACAGGTCGGTCGTGCATTAAAGCAACCTTTGCTCCCCGTCTGGAAGCTGCCAAAGCGGCACACATCCCAGCCAAACCACCGCCGACAACACAAAAATCGACTTTTATTTTCATTTTTTTGGACATTTTCTACTCCTATATTAAAATTTAATCAATATCTTTCGGCAACTTTAATTTCATTGGTATTTTTATTCTGATCGGAGCATCTTCCGGGTGTAGAGAGATTCGACGAATCAAATCAATTACCTCTCGACAGAATTGACGCACCGAAAAACAAATCGAAGCACAATTCAAATCAGTTTGATTGTAATCTTGAAAAACTATCACATCAACTTCCTTGTAATATTCTGTTGCAATAAAATATGCACCTAAAATTCCCTCAATATCATTACTTAAAAAATTATCCCCCAGAAAAACTAATCCCGGTCGAGCTGTTCTTGGAAGCAGCATAACTTTATCTAAAATTTTCCTTAATTCAGTAATATTACTGATATTCCGCACTTCAGGAATATTACGTTTTTTACTCAAACATAGATCTATAAATCCTTGCATCCTCTCGCGATAAGGGCGATTACCTATATAATGTTTCTCCCAATCATTACCACAAATAATTAATTGCTTTTGTGTTTTTTGCAGCATGTATTTTGCCGCCTGACAACCACCTGTATAATTATCAGGAGTAACATAATTTGAAAAAAGACTCTTTTCTCCGATTGAAAACAAGACCTTCGGAAATCTCATTTCCGGCCATTCCAAATCCGCAGTATGTCCGAAGTCAGGCATATAAATTACGCCTCTGGTATTTTCATTAGTTGCTTGATTCAAAATTTCATCAATTTTCTCTGCACTGCCGATTCGCAATTGCCAATTCATCGCCTCTGCTTCTTCCTGCATGTAGTAGAGTATTTTAGTATAATGCGACAAGTAACTTGTTCTGATACGGTTATTGGAATTATCAATACTGCTTAAATGAAAAAGGAAATGCAAAACCGGCTTGGTTTCCTCCTGTTTTTCCAACAATGGATCGATTGCGGATAATTCTGTATTGAAAGAACCTCTCCATTGATCTGGAGAATTAACATAAACCCCGCTGCCCGGGCGGATTGCAACATAATTGTCCTGCTCCAAAATACGAATCGCTTTTGCAACAGTTCCAGTGGCAACGCCATATTCTACCGCCAAAGAGCGAATAGAAGAAATTCTGCTGCCGACAAGCCATTGACTTGAACGAATTTTTTGTATATATATCCTTGCTAATCGCTCCTGCAATTTTTTATTTGTTTTAGTTGGTTTTATCATTGAGATATCTCCATAAGCTTTCTTTAATTTTTTACTTATAAGTATAGCAGAAATAAAAGTTTTTGTCAAGCATTATTAATACGCTATTTTTTAGAATGGAAGAGATTTTTAATGTAATTCCGTCAAATTGTATCAAATTTAATACGGTTAATGAATTGCAAGAAATTTTTTAAGGTGGTCTTTCAGAAGAAGATAAAATATTTCTTGATGTAGTAGCGGATAAAGCCCCTGCGGCTAATTTGCATACAACAACTAACACACCACGCAAACTAATCAAAGGGACATAGCTCTACCGAGATTAAAAAGGCAAGACCTATGAGTTATCGTGGAGTTTTTTTAGAAACAAATAGTTATATCTAAAATTCTGTATACACTGCTATTTTATTTCAAAATTATAATTTAATTTTATTTGAATTATTTTAAAGACTATGTTATATTATAGTAAGATTACAAAATTGTGAGGTTTTATGCGTAATAAGTTATTGACTTTTTTAGAATCATCTGGATATAAACTTGCAGATAAAAATTATATTCTTGGAGAAATTGTGCCATTATTTGAATTCCGAAGTGGCGATATCCCTCAAGAAAAAGGTGTTGCTGCTTGTTGGTGTGAAAATGATATGCTTCATGCTTGCGGACTTTTTTATGATTCTGAACTTTTCAATAATTCAACTTGCGATAATGACAAAACGTGGGAAAAAGGCGATGTTTTTGAGTTTATTCTCCAGAAAGATGGCAATGAAGATTATTATGAATTTCACGCTACTCCAAATGGTAAAAAATTAGAGTATCACATTCAAAATAGTCGGACAATCAGAGAAATCCCTCACGAAAAAAAAGTTTGTAATTGTTTTTTGACCATCAAAAACTCTTACGAAAATAATCTATGGTACAGTGAATTAATAATACCATTAGTATCTCTCAATATTAGCAATTTAAATAATTGTAAATGTCTTTTTGCTAGACAAAACTATAAACTACCAAATATAAAACTAGAAGTTTCTTCCAGTAGAATATTTCCAACAACAATTCATGCCCCTGAGTTTTGGCATAACATTGTTGTTAAAAAGGAAAGGAATTGACCATGATAACAATAAAAGATGTTGCAAAATATGCAGGAGTTAGCGAAAAAACTGCAATGCGTGCCCTCTCTGGACAAACTATTGGCAAAAGAAGTGATGCTAAAGAGCGAGCCGATAAAGTACTTGCTGCTGCGGCTAAATTGGGTTATCGTCAATCGGCACTTGCTAAATCCTTGCGTCAACAGAAGACAAATAAAATTGGGTTAATCATAAATAACATTACTAACCGTTATTATGCTTCTCTTGCAGAAATTGTATTGAAAGAATGTGAGCGTTTAGGTTATAAATTGCTCATTGAGTTGACATTTGGCGATGACAAAAAAACTTCTGATTCTATTGAATCTCTAATAGAAAATCGAGTTGATGGAATTTTTTATGCTTCTAATTACCGAGATGAAATGAAATTAAAATTACGAGAAATACACAATCTTGGGATCCCAATGATTGGTTTATATGCAAATAATTACATTCCTGCGGTTTCCAGATCATACGATGTGGCACTATCTCAAGCAATTGAATATTTAAAAGCGCAAAATATTAATACAATTACTCTTGCTTATTGGTTTTCAAACACTTTAAATGATGAAATTTTAACCAAGCTTTTCCAACAAAGTTGTGAGGAAAATAAAATTAAAGCCAAAATTTCCCCACTTCATAAACTTACCGATATTGATAAATTGCAAAATGATGAGGCAATTATTTGTGATGCGCCATACTGTTTAAAACACTATTTTGATACCAATACTATGGAAAAAAAACAGCAAGTTATTGGTATTTATGACGAATGGAACTATATTGAACATCCTCAACCACTGGCGGGAGCAATCATGATCCCTGCCGAAAAGCAAGCACAAGATGCTGTTCAACAATTAATTGCAGAAATTGACCAAAAAGATTTCACGCCAACTCAAAAGCAAGCGATTTTCTATCCAGAAGACCAAATTAAAGATATTATAGTAACTGATTTGGCAGTCTTGTATATTTAATAATTGCAAAACAACTGATATTTAAAATAATTTTAATTTAAAAAAAGTCGGGTGAAAATTTTTCACCCGACAAACTTTGTAACTATTCTTTAGTTAACCTGCCCATTATCTCTATCATCGGCTTTCCTTGCCGCAAGGTCAATAAAGAGTCTTTGGATATCAATAACTCCGCCAATAAAAAACCATATTGCTGAAATTACTCCGATAATTGCTGGGATAATAATGATTATATACCAGAAATAATTATTCCAAAATTCTTTAGTCCATGGAAAGAATAAATTCCAGATGATAACTGCAAGGAAAATTAATCCAAACTGATAAACAAAAGAATAAAAAAATACTGACCATGCCAAAACTTTATCTCCCTTGGTATAATCTGGCGTAATAGTAATAAGTTTGTTCAACAAAGTTTTCCAAGACCATTCAATTTTTACCTCATGTGCTGACTGCTCATCGCGATAAATACCACGATGCAGAAGCTTATCCAAATTATAGGGTTTATAAGTTAAGAGAGAACCAATAATATATGCGATTATCCCCAACATAATTGCGATAAAGAGAATTTCATAAGAATTAATCGGGAATTTTTCTGCATTCATTTCCCAATGAATCCAGGGTTCAAATGGAGATGAACATGCTCGCAAAAATTTATCAAGTCCTTTAACATAATTATGTTCCGCCAAAAATGGATATACGGTTAACGCCCAAGTCCTTTGCAAAATACAACCGATTAATGCAAATCCTGACCCAAAAATAAGTGAACAATACGCTCCTGTCAAATTACCAAAGCGGGTATAAAGTCCAAATACCATAATCGGTCCTGCTCCACCCATCCACAAAGCACTCATAATCATCACAAACATATTGATATAGTCCAGTTGCGAGAAAAACAGTGCTACAATCATGAAAAACACAGCCACACCAACGCATGTCCAACGAATCAGACGCAAATGTGATTTTGGGTCAAGTGGTTTTTTGATGTAAGGAAGAATCATATCCTGAACGATACTTCCAACCGCATTGAAAATACGAATCCCGTCGGTTGAAACCAATAGCATAATCATTAATAAACAAAACATTCCAAGCATGCCAATTGGCAAAATTTTGCTTAAAACTGTTGGTAACATCATTTGATGATACAAAGTTTTAAATTGCTGATATTCATAAGATGCTTGAGGGGTATCTCCCAAAATTTCACGAACTGACTGCAAGTAAATTGTATCGTTATTATCTGTTTGAGATAACTTATTTACAGTACAATCTTTAATTGCTGGTTGAATTGCTTTTATTGCTTCAAATGTTGCAACTTTTTTGTCATTATCGACGATAACTGCATCCGCAACTCTTTGAGAAAGCTCCTGACGAATTTGATAATTATCTGTTTTGAATTTAGAATTTTGTGAATTTGCAGAAAAATTTGGACTATTCATAAAAATTACTGCAACCAATGCCAGCATAGTCATAAGAATAGTGCCAATGCCATTACGCCATGCCCCTAAAATACCTGCCATTTTTTGTTCATGAGGGGTTCTCCCTGAATTGGAAGTATCATTACCAATCCAACTTGCACGATTCATAATATTACTTGTTAAAGTTACAACCAGTGCGAATATATTAAAATCCCTTAACTTTTCTACATCGTAAGGATTAATAAAACTCTCATCAGGGACTCTGCCCCACAATACTGGTGAAATGTCATGCCCCCATGAGAATTTTAAAATAATAAACCCTATAAGAATAATCAATACTGGATATGTTAACAATCCCTGAAAACAATCGGTAATCAAAAGTGAAATTCTGCCGGCAGGACAAATAATTACTAAAGCCAATGCTAAACACAATACAACGATAATTGCATAACAAGGCAAACCAATACCGAAAATCATAATTTTATGTGGCAATCCAAGGTAATAAATAAAAAAGTTTGCTGCAATTGCAGGTCCAATCGCATTAGCAATCATCTCCGAAAGAGTACTGATAACCGCTGTTATCACTCGGAAATTTTTGCTGCCATAGCGAAGCTCAATAAACTGCCCTTTGGACAAACAACGGGTTTCTCGCCAGCGGAAAGCACAGTATCCAGTAAGTGACATGACAATAGCAACCGGAGTTAGGATACTATTCCAGAAAGTAATACCAAACCCTGTTGCATAATTTTGTTCACTTGCAGCAATAATGGTAACTACCGACAATGCCCCCATCATATCGCCAATACAAATCACATAACGACCGGCACAACGCCCCGCCGCCAAAAAGTCAACTACATTTCTAGCATAGCGTTTAGAATAAAACGAAAGCCATATAATCAATGTTAATGGAATAATCACAATTAACCAATCAATCCAACTCATTTATTCCTCCTATTTTCTTATAAATGAATAACTTTTCAAAATTTCATTACCATCAAGCAAATAATCCTTATCACTCATATTGAAATATAATATTACGCCATTATCATAACTTACCTTGATAATTTCAGGAGTAATCTCTTGATAATCTTCAATAAAATTCAATTGCAAATCGGCAAATGATTGATAAAGTTGATACTCATCTTTAATCTTTGCAACATCTCTCGATAGTTGCTCTTTATCACGATAAACCAAATCTTCTTCACCCATCCAATTTACCCCGGCAGACATAAATTTAGCATAGAAATAATTAACTGGACGACCGCCGAAAGCAAAATTCATTAATGATAACTTTTTATCAGACTTAATATTTGCATTAACAGTATCAGTTGACATATTGTAATGGATAATACCATGGTAAACCATTGGCCAAAGCGGTATCTCTTTATCCCACAAACTGCTCTTATCTTCATCACGATAGAAAACTGTGTACAATGCATAATCTAAATCTTTAATACAGAAATCAAATGCGCCTTCAGATGCACTTGCTCCAATCTTTTCACGAGCAAGTCTTAATGATTCACCGCGCCAAAAAGCCATTTCTTTGCGTGAAAGCGGATGGCGTTTATCATAACACTTTGGCGGCAAACTAATACTCATCACATCAAAATAATGAGTCCCGTTAAATCCAAGCGCCTGTAAGTTATCCATATCCTCAATTGCATAATTTTTGTGAGCCTGTTCTGCACAAAGGAAATAAGATTTTCCTCCGCCCCAATTGCCTTCCTGATGCAATTCTCCATTTTTATCTTGCAAACAATTTGCTTCGCTCCAACGCTCTGCAATTTTATAAGAATCCAAAATATTGGTATGGCAACAAATCAAATATCCCATAGATTTTGCTTTTTCAATCAAATGTCGCAAATCCTCTTCTCCGCCCAACAATGGTTCTATCGGAAAAATATCTGGAAATCTACCGTCGTGTCCTGATTTATTGAATCCTACTAAACAAAATTCTGCATTTTTGATCCCTTGCTTGTGAAATTCTTCTATAATTTCTTCGCATTGTTTAAAAGTCAAAGCAACATGAATTGGAGGTTCATTTTCAACGGTTTGTTCTGGAACAGGAGATGGAACTTCTTTCCAAGCCAAACGGATTCTTACTTCCGGTCCTTTTAGCGATTGTTTCAGTGCAGGATAATTCTCTTGACGCTCTTTAAGGGTTGTGCAAGCTCCTCTATTTAACTGAAATTGTCGATAAAATTTAGCAATACCCTGATAAGAAGAATCTTTACCTGTTAAAGTAAAAAATTTAATAACAATATCTTCTGGCAGTTTTTCATTATCTGTCAAAAATTTTGGATACATATAGTATTTATTATTTTTTACCCCAACAACTAATTCATAATCTAATTCCATGCCGCAGACAATTGCAAGAAAAGTTTTGTCGTCTTTGCAGCAGCCAAAAATTGGCATAGTGCTGTAACGAAGAGTTTTTTCAATATCTTCCCGCTCTTTGAAAAAAATTTGCGCAGCAGGACCATTTAACCCAATGCTTGGGACAACAAAATAATTGTTTTCGCTAATACCGCTTTCAAAATCAGCAGATAAAATCTCAATAGAATTTACTTCTGTAGAGATTTCGTCTTTGTTAATAACAAGAGTATTATCAATTAAACCAATTTCTTTTGTTATTGTTCCATTTGCAAAATTGATATTTACTTTATACATTAATTTTCCTTTATTTTTCTTTAATTTCACCATTAAAAATAGAATTATATACTTTTAACCCCGGAGATTTTATTCCCAAAATATCATATTTATAGTTTGGACAATCTCCTACTCTGCGTATTTCACAGGAATTAAACGTTACTCTTTCTGCATGACGGATAAAAAAGATTGATTCAGGGATAATAATTAAGCGTTCAGTAAAATCTCCAGATTCATTTAGATAAGTAATTTCTCCTTTGGGTTCTGCAACTTCCAAAATCATATCATTGAACTGAATATCGTAAATATCTCCGGGAGCATAACCATCAATAATCATAGCATTAGAAGCTGTGCCTCGGACATGGTTAAAACTAATTTTTCTAATTGGTTTTTCTACCCCGCCAAGTTCACTATCAAGCCACGCATTACTGTGAAATGAAAATGGTCTTTGTGCATCAATTCGTAAGTTATTAAACATAATATCTTCAATTAAAACCGAAGAGCCTTTGAAGTATTGTGTTGCCATACAGATTCCAGTTCGGCTGTCTTGAATTGAAATATTTGAAAAACAGCAACGGCGAATAGTTCCTTCGCCAACTCCGATGCGAACTGCATTGCAAATAGTGCGGAGGACGCAGTTAGTGACCATAACATTTTCACAAACAGCATCTCTTCTCAAAATTTCACTTGCACCTCGAACTACAATACAATCATCGCCGGTATTAATTAAACAATCACTAATTGTTACATTCTTACAACAGTCAACGCTGATGCCATCACCATTTGGCGTCCATGGATGATTCCATACATTCAACGCATGACAAATTACATTTTCGCAGCCGAAAAAGAAAAGTGTCCAGAAAGTTGAATTACAGAGTTCAACATTTTCAAAAGTAACTTTTTTCGAATTGCAAATCCAAATCATTTGCCCAGGACGCCACGTTACAGTTTCATAGCATCCTGGTTCTTCACGAGGTGGAGGTGCGAAAAATGCACTTTGATTACCGTCAATTTTACCTGCACCACGAACTACAACATTTTCAACATTGTAACCAACAATAAAATGAGCGCCTGTAGCACATTCTCCTGGATAGACATAGTTTTCTGGCAGGAAATCATCAGAATTGTAATCTTCTTTATTTGGGGAAGCAAGCAAAGTTGCTCCCATATCCAATTCGATCCCTCCATTAGATCGCAAAAAGAGTGTTCCGCAGACATAAGTTCCTGCAGGGAAATAGACAATTCCACCTGCATCGAGCGCATTTTGTACAGCAATGGTATCTAAAGTAATACCATCACCTACGGCACCAAAGTCTTTTACATTTCTCATAGCTATCTCCACTGAAAATAATTTTTATTAACCTTTTAACATAGCATTAAGGATGTAATAATTCAACTCTTCATAATCGCGTTCAGCAATCATAGCATTCATTGTATCATCATCCAATGAACGAGAAATTTCCAAAAGTTTCAAGAAAATCTTGCGACTGTATTCCAAGTGTTTCATATCAACACCTGATTTCTGAGTACGCATGGTTTTCACATCCAAACCAACCCATTCGCCATTATTGCCGAAACCATTACGGTCAAGGACACGAACCTGATTTAAAGCGCGGCGTGGGTCAACTGCACCGAAAGTTAAGTCTTGGTCAAATTTCAAACTATTCTGGTCATTCAAGTGAACACTCCATAATTTTTTGTGAGCCATTGCAAAACCCATTTCATCAGATGGCGATAAGTTTGCAAGCAAAGCGTGTGCAGTTTCAATCAAGCAACCAACTCGTTCTGGGGCATTGGTCATTAAGCCCATAGCAATAGCATGTCCGATAGTCGGGATATAGGTGTGATCCATTGGTTCATTTGGTTTTGACTCAATCATAACGCGAATATCTTTATCATAATCAAGCATCATCTGCAAGGCTTCTGCAATTTTTTCAGTTGCCCAAACGGGATCTTTTGCTTCACGAATATAAGTACCTTCACGAGCAAGCCACAATACAATATTATCAGTACCAAGAGCTTTGGCAATATCAATAGTGCGTTTAGTTCTTTCTAACGCATACTTGCGACATTCTGCATCATTATTTGTATAACCTCCGTCAATTGTTTGTGGGGCAAACCACATACGAGGAGCAACAAATTCTGGTGTCAAACCATGATCATCAAGAACTTTTTTCAAATCTTCTGCTTCTTTAATGATTTGAGCAGGAGTTAAATTTTCCATATTCGGCACAGCATCATCGTCGTGAAATTGCACTCCGTCGAAACCTAATTTTTTGTAGGCGGCAAGTTTTTCATTAAATGGGATTGTGTGTCTTACTTCCGGACCGAAAGGGTCTGCTCCTTCATGAATGTTCCATGGTCCGAATGAGAATCTAAATGTTCCTTGTTTCATAATAAACTCCTTCTTGTTAATTGTTGTTTGTTAATACTTTTTTATTTTTCTATATTATAATGAACTAAAACAAAAATTTCAAATCTGTGCAATGAATGTATTTATATTTTCTACTCCGAAAGAATCGGCAACTCCCATTTTTCACGCTTTCTGAAAGGTGTCTTGAAGTGTTTTTTCAAAACACCTTTCTCTTCCAAGTGAATGTAGCATTCTGTATCACAAGCCTTGCCGCAAATACTTGACCAATAACTATGTTTAATCGGCGGATAATAGATAATTTGTTCAATTACCTCTTTTGCTCGTTCTACTGATAACTTTGCTTCGCCGCAGATGATTGCCAAACGCTCCGGATCATCCGCGAAAGCTTCTGGCGGCATAAACGGATTTTTCGTCATATTCGCACCAATGTAATAAGCAGAGCATTGCCAAGGGTCGCGACTGCCATCAGCTTTCAAAGCCTTACCCGGACAAGCGTTAATACACTTTTGGCAATTATCGCACAAGTGCGGTACAACTTTTTCATCCGCTTCAATTTCTGCATCAGTCAAGATAAAAACATATCTTTGAAATGGTCCAAACTCATCGGTCAAAATTGATCCAGACAGTCCCTTTTCTCCCAAGTTGCAATCTTCAGCACACATTTCAAAATTGAGTTGATTTTCCGCAACTTTATTGCGATAAATTTCACGGTAATCAACCTCGAAATTAGTGCTATTACTCTCCTGCATGATGGTTTGATTTCTGCGTTGAGGGAGAGCTTCAAATCCTGCATCTTCAAGGACGCTACAAACTTTTAACATAGCAATCGGCATGACATTTTCTTCCAAAACTTCTACTGCATTGGTGGTATATTGATAGTAAGTTGAACCCTCTTCAATACCGCGTCTTGCTCCACGAAGTTGGCGGAAAGCCCCACAGATAATAGTTTTCGCTTCGGGCATAATTTTTTTAATAGCTTCATCTCGGCAATCTGCAACTCGTCCAAAACGGACAATATCTGCCCCATACTCAATAAATTTATCAATAATTTGTTGTTTCAAAGTCATCATAATAAATTTTTCTCCTTTAAGTGATTGTAGCAAGCAATGTCGCACAATTTACCACAAAGACATGGAGCATAACCAGTTGCTTTTGATGGCAGGAAGTCTAAATCCTTGTAAATCGACCGTGCTTTTTCGCTATCAAACTTATATTCTCCGTTGATAATTGCCTCTCTATCTGGGTGATTTTTCAAAAACTCATCAGTCATAAATGGGTTTGACTTGTGAGCACCACGGTAATAGACTGCACATTGCCAAGAGTTAAGTTCACCATTAGTAATTGCATTACCAATACAAGCTTTTTCGCATTCTTTGCAGTTGTCGCAAAGAGATTTTTCAAAAGGTTTATCTGTTGCCAAAGGTGCATTGGTTACAATGAAGACAAATCGTACAAAAGGCCCGAATTTCGGTACTAAAACATTGCCCTTGCAACTTACACTGCCAAGTCCGCAAATTCTTGCTGAATCAGCAAAATCCATAATGATTTCAGGTACAACTTTATTTGGTGCAACCGGTTCTGCTAAAGCGAGTTCATAAGTATCTATCAACTCTGGATTGGTGGTTTTGTCTCCCTTTATACGTAAGTTTGAAACATTTCTCTGTACGCAAGCATCGTAACCCTCATTCTCAATTAATGTAGCCATTTTTAAGAGAAAAATCTCTGACATTTCTTCATCAATCAATTTCACCCCAAGTTGGGTGTAATTGAAGTATTGGCGTTTTTCTTCCATAGCCTTGTAGAGTGCTCTCGGTACACGGAAACCGCAACCAATTACACATGTTGCATCGGGAAGAATATTTTTAGGATCACGCTGTGCCATAGTATCTTTGTAATAACTTATATCACCGATACCGACAATATCTGCACCGTACTCTATTGCTTTTTTCTTTATAAGTTCAGCATTTAACATATCTATTTAACTCCTAACGATCCATAACCCACGGTTTTTTCTCTGTACGAAGTGGTCGTTTAAAGCGTTTTTCCATACAACCGCCTTTTTTCTCCAACATGCTTACGCAAGCGCGAATACAACCGCCACACTTTGCCATATTATAACCTACCCAAGAGGGGAAGTATTTCTCCAATGCACTGTACACTTTCATGATTTCAGTTTCATTTGCCTCGCATTTACCCTCTAAAAGGTCTAAGTCGCCATTTTCATTTTTATCCCAAACTTCTTTCGGCACAAATGGATTGAACTTTCTGCCGCCATGGGTGTAGAAAGCATAACACTTCCACTCATCAAGTTTGCCCCATTCGCATTTTTTACCGCCAACATTTACGACAATGCTTTCAGTTTTACTCAAACAACCACCAGGGCATTGATTTACGCAAGCCATACAGCGACGGCACAAAGGTTCTCCGTCATACATCGGATCCGGTTCAAGTTCAGCATCGGTAAAGATAAATGCCAAACGCTGTAAAGGTCCAAATTCAGGAGTCAAAAACATCTTGCTCCATCCCATTTCTCCAAGACCGCAAACAACACCTGCTAAACGGAAGTGGAACTGTAAGTCGGGAGCAACGGAATTTTCACGAACCGGACGGGTAAATTGTACTGAACGGTGGTGTGCCGCCTTGTTTTTTGCCTGCTCATTGACTTCAATTTGTTCTTCGGGAGAGAGGGTGTTTCCGGGACTGCCGTCCATGTCAGAAACCGAACCGCGAGCTCCAGTATTTCGATAAACCGCCGCCTCATAGCCATGGTCTTCTAATAATTTACCGACTTGAAACAATACAGCCGGGGCAAAAATTTCATTAATTCCACCATAAGCCATTGATGGATATTGATAAAATTGAGTTTCTTGTTCAATTCCTTGCTGAACTCCGCGAGGAATACGGAAGACCAAACCGATTACGCTTTTGGCTTCGGGGAAAATATAGCGAGGGTCCATATCCGGAGGCGCACCTTCAAATCTGGACATATCCCCGATCCCACACAAGTCAGCACCTGTTTGTATGGCAAGGTCTTTTACCATTTTGCTTGTAAGCATTTTTTAATCCTTTCCTAATATTATTAATGAATTTTTTAATGTTTGATAACAGTATTGGCATTGATTGCAATTTTTATTGCAATCAGCAACTTTTTCTGCCCAATTTGACGGGATTTGATTATTGTCAATAATTGACGGCGCAAAGTGTCGGGCGTGATTTGGTTCAAGCAAGTTCAACAAATTTCCGCGATAACGCTTTTGAATATACGCCATAATTATTTCGACGGGGTTATAACTTACGCGAGTAGCAAGTTTGATTCCATCGAAAAATTCAGAGTACAATTCAATGTCTTCTGGACGAATAAAGTTGGTTATGCTTAAAAATTTCTCACGCTTATTATCTTTGGCAAGATACAAGCTGCATGAACTCTTGAACTCATAAGCATTATCCATTTCACTGATTTCATGTTCATGAGCCACTAAATTATCATGGAAATTGTGCGATGAGCAGTTGTTTAAACAACCGCTATTGGCAAGCATATAGAGTTTTTTGCCATTATCATCGCAGTATTGCCGAATATTTTTAATTGCTTTTAAGTTACGATTAAGTTCTCGCTTTAAATAAAAACCGTCAAAATAATCTGCCAGATAATCCATTCCCTCAATTGTGCCAATCTCCATATTAACTGACGCCCGCACATGAAGGTCAGTAAAATTTTGCTTAATAAATTTGGCAATCAATGGCGAAGAAGTTGTCACCGAATTTAATGCAAAACTGCTCTGCAAAAAGTCAATAATATCGCCAATTTTATTAAAAAAAACTCTTGCTTGGCTGTATTTACCATAACAATTACCATTTAAAAGTAAGTTTTGTTTAATGCCATTTTCGCTAAATATCTTCAAGTCTTTGATGAGTTGATTAGTATAATTGAACTCATCAATTTCAGATTTGTAATTACATCCACGACCTGACGGAATATCACCCCAAGCAAAATAAATTTCTTGTATATTTTCTCTATTTTCTATAATTGTCTTTATCAATTTGCTTGATGCAGCTTGATTATAACCGACAATAAACATTTTTAACCTCTTTTAACCTATATTATAAACAGATAAAAATTAATCCCAAAACACAAAGCACCAATGCCAATACTTGGATTTTTTGCAACTTTTCCTTTAAAAACACAATGCTTGTCAGAGTAAAAGTGACAATACATGAGCCAATCAACAAAGGATAACACATTCCACCCAATCCCCTTGCTCCCAAAACATTCATGCCCGGATAAAATAATGTGTAAGCAAAAACTAAACTAAACCCTTGCAAAATCAAAATATATTCCCATAATTTCGTATTGGTTACTCCCTTAAAAAATCTTCTCTTATATTCAGCATCTTGGAACAAGGCAAAAACTATCGCCGCCGATAACGATCCAACAGAAGTCATTGTTGTTTTAATAACACTACCAATATTTCTTGATTCCTCGAAATATGATGGTATAGTCATTAAATTCTGTTGAAACGCACAAATAGTCAAACAGGAAAACGCAAGTAACTTCCAACCTTTGCCGGTTGAAACATTATTTTTTGCCATACCAAAAAGAACAAGAGCCAACAACAAACCAATAATTCCCAAAATTCTGAAAATATTAACTTCAACTCCAAAAAACAATATTCCGACTATAAATGGAAATACCATTGCCGATTGGATAATTGACCAGATAATCCCATTCGGTCCCTTCTGCATCGCTTTGGACATATTTTCCAGCATGAAAAAATTGGTAAAACCACCAAAACCATAGCAGAAAAATGTCCATGCAAAAGTCTTAACTGAATATTGTTCAAAATGCAAACCACCTTGAAAACCAATAATAATTAAGCCAACAATAACTGGTACAGATCCTCCCCAAAACTGAACTAAACTTGAGTCAATTCCTTTTTTGGGAGCATCGCCCATAACCAATCCAACTAACGACCATGAACCGCCGACAATGACCATGGCAATTAATCCAAAAGCTAAACTATTTGTTATTGTTTCCAACATAATTTTACACCTTATTATATTTCTCTCCGATAGTATCGGAGAGAATAAATTATTTTACTTTCAATTTAAGAATAACAGGTGATGCAATTTCCAAAGGCAAATCTACTTTGAGAGTGCGGCAATCGCATTCAAATTTGACATCTGCCCAACTGCCATCTGCTTGAAGTTGTTTAACTCCATACACTGGTCGCGACATTGAGAGTTTAATCTCTGGAATCTTATCCAATGAGAGTGAAATCAATGCCACAAGTTCCTCAGCTCCGTCGCCAATTTTACCATGACGCACCAAAACCTGCTGCCATACATCAAGGAGCATATCAACTTGCACTCCGCCATTGAGGAATTGAACCGCCTTCATTAACATTTCACGACGCTCTCTTCTCCAAATTTTAAGCAATGTAAAGTCATAAGTCCATGCCAAAGTTGCCACTCTGCCGCCAAGTTCATTAGTAAAGAAGGTCATACATGGAGATTGTTTGGTGGGGGCAACATCATATAATTCAGCTTGAACGCACCAAGTTTTAATTTCAGTTTTATCTGAAACACATTCAAGTTTCGCCATATCTGGTTCCCACATTAAACTAACAACACGATTATCGCTTTCATCAAGTTCATGGGTGAAGAAAAATCTACTATCTTCGACAGTTTTAACTCCCATATATTTATCGAAACCGCGAGCAGAAAGAAGTTTTGCCGCTTTTGAGTCAATCAAAAGATTTTTACGGAAAAGTTCTTTTAACTGCTCATCAGTTGCGAAACGGACACTGGTTTCACAAAGCGCATAAATACCATCATTTTCGCCACGGTCATAAGCCAATGGGAAAGCAAATGTACCCATTAACCCCATATTCCAATCACTTGAATAACTGGGCCATGAAGCATTTAATGGATGAGTCATTGATGGATAATCACCCTTTACCAATAAGTGATGAATACCTTGATAAGTAGTCTTATCGACAGTATTACGAAGTTCATTATAGAACCCGCGATAATTTTTAAGATAATACTCAAATTTATCATAATAACGGGTGCAATAACTATTTTCAAATTCAGAAATCCAAATTTTTGCCCCTGTTAAACCGCAAAGTGCCGCATTAGTTAAATGAGTGTGAAAAAGAATTGAATTTTCTGCATAATAGGTTTGCGGACAAGTATCTGCTTCGTCCAAAATTTCTGGCACGTTTTCATCATAGCAGTTCTTAATTTTATAAGTTTGTGAAGTCAATCTATACATATCCAAAGGTTGATTGATACAGTAAATAGCATTATTGACGCGTACAGATGGCATTGCCTTTTTGCCGGCGAGGGTATGAACTAACTCATTGATCCAGCCGTGAGCACCGCCTGAAGTACATTGAGTACAAGAGATAGTATCATCATATTTATCGATAACTTTGCGGATCTCTCTTGCGATATTGATTAATTCCTTGTGACGAATTTCTGCAAGTAAAACAACCTCTGGATCATCCTCCGGACGAGTTTCAACCATTTGAATAAGTTCTTTTGCTGAACGGGGAAGACTGCCAAATTTTTCCTTTGCAGCAGCATTAAACATATTTACATGATTTTGACAGAAACATTCACCGCGACGAAGACCGAAGTCATCATCTGTAATCAAAAACTTTGGGCCAAGTTTCATAACTTCTTCAACTACATAAAGAATGTATTTTTGAAAATTCTCATCAGAAGTACACATACGACTTGACAACACACCGTCATTTTTCACAATTCTTTGCCAAGGTTCATCAGTCAAAGGCACACGACCGCTCCAGCCATGCCCCAAAAAACTTTGAAACAAAATACCAATAGTAAGTGGTTCATCTTTCAATTCTTCCATAACTTTAGCCGCAGTAGAGATAATGCGATCTGCATTATCTTTGGCTGGGAACCCCATTGGTTGAAGTGTCAACATCAATGCGAATTTGGTTAAACCAACTTCTTTGTGCTGACGACGAATTTCAGAAACTGCAAACTCCGGACAAGTTGCCTTAACAGGAACAATGTTAACGAATGAAAAATCTTTAGTTTTCATAATAGTTACCTCTTTTTTTATTTATATTTTCATTTTTTTATTTTAATTTCAATTGGAAATTTGTGGGAGCAAGGTCAGTTCCAGCAAGTGCGAAACCAGCAATCAATCCATCATATCCATTACCGAGAGTTCTTGAATAATTGCCCAAAGCAAATGTTGAGTTTATCGGATAAGTCTGAACTTTAATTGTTTGTGAACCAACCAATTCACC
>JAZRSP010000305.1:0-1275 GCA_045651565.1 Victivallaceae bacterium
TCAGTATCAAAGTTTTTATTCTCATTTGTGGCAGCACTTTTGCTTGCCGGGTGCTGCGGTACCACAAGTCCGTATGTGTATGTTGATAGCAAGACTAATTTCGGAGCCGAAGCGGTTAAGCCGTTTATCGAATCGGGAGAGTTGGCGGGGGTTATCACTGTTTTCTGCAAAGGTGATTTACAGGAAGTAAATTGTTCCGGTTATGCTGATTTGGAAAACAAACGACCAATCACTATGAATAATATTTTTATGCAATGCTCGCAGACCAAAGGTTTTTGCGGGGTAACTATTGCAATGCTTGTTGAGGAGGGTAAATTATCTTTGGACGATCCGGTTTCTAAATATCTTCCTGAATTTAAGGAGTTAAAAGTTCAAGTAAAAGATGAAAAGGGCAATGTTTCTCTTGTGCCGGCAAAAAATGTTTTGACTGTTCGTATGGTGATGAATCATACAGGCGGTTTCCCATTTGAAATTCCGACTAAAAACAAAAAAGGTTGGCCCGGTCTCTCTTTGAGAGATACTGCAAAAGAAGCTGCCGCTAATCCGTTGCTTTTTGAACCCGGAACAAAAGCCAATTATTCAAATACCGGTATCGACATCGGTGCGGCAATTGTGGAAGTTATTACCGGTCAGCCGTGGGAAGTGTTTTTGGAAGAGCGAGTTTTTAAACCTCTTGACATGAATAATTCAACTTTCTGGCCAAGCGATGAACAGTTGGCAAATTCAATTTTTCTTTATGTTGTAGGTGTCGGCAAAAAAGCTAAATTCCTGGAGTACAACAAAGCAATGCCTCTGCCGCACAATGGTCCGAATGTCTATCCGTCTGCCGGTGCCGGACTTTGGACAACAGCCAATGATCAGCTCAAATTTTATAAAATGTTGATGAATCTCGGTGTCGGCGAAAATGGTGTGCGTATTCTCAAAGAAGAAACCGTGTTGAATCTGCTTGCTTCATCTACTAGACCTGAAGCTCTCGGGAATTATTCTCTCGGTTTATTTGCCGATGTTAAAAATGGAACTTTCGGTCATGGTGGAGCGTGGGGAACTTCTGCAAATATGAATTGGCAGAAAAAAGAGTTGCGCTTGATTGTTATTCAGAAGAATGGAGATTTTGTGCCGTTGTACACCAAAATTAATGAAGCAGCCAATAAGTTTTTCCAAATGCAAGTTGATACTTCAGCTATTGATGAATACACCGGAAGACTTGAATCAAAATAAGGAAATATTTTATACTTGCAATTTTTTATTGCAGAAGTAGCAGCAGGAGTAATACTT
>JAZRSP010000306.1:0-3404 GCA_045651565.1 Victivallaceae bacterium
CCCTATTGGCGATACTCCAAAACCGTTTCTCGAAGGCAAATATCTGTGTTATTTATTTACCGTAGACACTGACTTGAAGATTACCAGTATTACAGATACAGAAGAAGAAGGAATTTCCGTTATTGATGATGAGTTCCCCAAATTTATGATACAAGCAGACCTTGACGACGCTTCGGATATGGCGTTTGGATATTTCCCAGATCAACATGCTCGAATTGTTGACGGACTTCTGAGAGGTGGAAGAGTTGTTTTGAAAAAGGTTTACAGTTACTACAATGTTAACAACGAACCGGATGACGACCCAAATGTGAAATATTGAATTATATTCCATTCAAAAATAGAACATTCGATCAACGAAAGTTGTTTATACGTTTTGCTTTCCTTTGTTACTTTCAATGCTTTTTACAATTTGCTATTTATCAAACGTAAGTGTTTGGAAGGTGACGAAGATAGGAAGGGACGAATGTACCATCTTTACGAAAATACGCTCGTATCATAACACATCGCAAACCGTGAAACATAACAATCATAACCTTCCCTCACGCTTTGATGAAGTTGCGGTTAAGATCGAATGCTCTCCTTTTAATATACAAGAGGTTTGAGAATTTTCTATAGCGAATTAAAAAAGTTTGCTATTTTTTGCTTTTCTGGCTTTTCTTTTTTGCGAACAGGGGTTATATTATATATAATTCGTTTGTAATCAAGCAAGTTCTAATAGATACTTATCGTACGGACTCCCCCAGGAGTTCAATAAGGGTGAAGCCACACGGCTTCATCCGTCCCGGGACGGGTGAAATTACACTTTGCGAACCATAAAATTCAGAAATGTTTTTCATAGCCAATTTCCTTTCTTTACAAGTTTGTTTTATTTTAATTGCCAAAAACATTATCACGCTTCAAATTTCCGGGAGGCAGGATTGAATTCCACCGGGGCTTTCTTTTCCAGACTTTTCAACAGAGCCAGACCAAGTTCAGTGGCACGCGCGCCATCGATACCGTTGGCATTGTCGGGTTCTTCATTATTCAAAAAGCACTGTCCGAAGTGTTCCAGAGAATTGTACCAGCCTTTGTCGGAAATAAAGGTCAGAATATCCGGATTGTCACGGCGGAATTTGACTTCAAAAGGCAGCTCCACCGGGCGTTTTGGCATTACATTGGCTACGCCATACTTTGCCCAGTCCACGCGGAACTGGGGATTGACATATTCATCGCGGAAATACGCCTGATACATTTCGTAATACTCAAAACCATATTTGAGCACTTCGGCACCGTGTTCATTGCGGTAAGGAGCAAAAAGACGGTCGTATTCATTTTCGAACCCGCGCACGCGCATATCTACAAAGTCATTGATACAGATGGTTTTATCCTGACCGTAGATTTCCATATTTTCTTTCCAGAAACTCGTTGCTCCCACCGAACCGCACATCAGCGTAAACTGCGAACCGTCGGCAAACGAAAGTATGCAGCAGTGGTTGTAAAGCCGGTCGCCGGTCATATACACACTTACCGGATCGGCATCAAACAACCAGCGCGCCAGATCCAGCAGATGACACCCTTCATAGATGATACGCGATTCATTTTTATAAAAACCGTCAAAAACATGGCTGCTCTGATTCATCATACGGTAGTTGACGAACCACGGCCGTTTTGCCTGCTGCATAAGCTGTTTGGTCTGGCGGTAAGCGGGGGCAAAACGACGGTTGAAACCGATGGCAAGTTTCCCGGGATTGCGCCGTTCGGCAGCCAGTACCGCAGCAGCTTCATCATCATTGTTTGCCATCGGTTTTTCGCACAAAACCCACTTGCCGGCATCCAGAGCTTCCACGATCATCGCTGCATGCAGATCCTGCTTGGTGCCGACTACGATTATATCCAGATTTTTATCAGCCAGCAGATCTTTATAATTGGTGGTGGTGTAGCCAACGGTCATATTACCTGCATGCCGCTTGAGAGTATCTTCATTAAGGTCGGCGATTGCTCCGATATTGAGATATTCGCTCTCATTGGCAGTAACCAGATGGTGAGCCGAAATAAAACCACCGGCCCCGATAAAACCGACATTTGCCTGCTTCTTCATAAAAGACTCCTTGTTATTTGAAAAATTACACAGCCATCCTATAACTTTTCTATAAAGTAGCTGGTAAAAACAGATTTTGCAAATAATTTGCAGATAAGATTTCGGCTTTCCATCTATATGCAATTGGCGAAGAAGGCTCGCTACGTAGCATATCCTCCACGATTTCCAGTGCTGTTTTATAATTTTTACGGAGAAATAACAACCGAATTTTTAATGGCAATGCCTCTGCAGAAGGCAATTTAGATGCGAGCAGTACTTTTTCTGCAGCATCTAGTTGCCGTGTGTCTAATAAATTTTTAATTTCTTGACATTGCATTTAGTTCATTACCTTTTCAATATATAAAAAACAGCCGCGATAATCCATTGCTGGACTTCGCGGCTGTAAAATCTGATTGATACATTTTTCAAGACACAGAGAATCTATGTCTTGAAAATCAGAAAAAGAATGGAGTTGGCGCCCGGAAAGACTCCGGCTGGGTGGAAACAAACTCTTTATTTCAAGCTTGCTTGCTTGCTTGCTTGCTTGCTTGCTTGCTTGCTTGCTTGCTTGCTTGCGCTCACTTCGTTCGCACAAGACCGTTTTTCAGTGTTCCGAAAAACGGTAGAGGATACCGGGCATGCGGACAGCGGGAAGCTGATGCCGTAAAGCGGCATCTTTAATGCTGTCGTAACAGTAATCATTCTCATGATCGGAAATCCCCCATAAAATTTTAGCGAGCTCGCCGATTCCACAACTTTCTGCTGCGAAATCCAGCGGGCTTGGTTTCAGTCAAAAAAACCGAATGCCCCCAAACCCCATGTTCGCAGGCCCGACCAAGAGCCTTGTATCCCGGTGCAAAGAAGCATCCGGCAAGATGTGTAAACACAATCCTACCGGCACATTTCACCTGTGGGATACAAATATATTTCTTTAACTTGGTCGATTTGCGAACATATTTGCTGAAATATAACGGTTGTCAATTAGCCACTGCTGAAAAAATGAGGTCTTCTCCCCACTTTACAACAATGACCCAAATATATCACACTAAATCATAATTACAAGAAGAAAAGTGATATTATTTATGATTTTTTAAGAAAATTGGGAAACATGAACGTGGATTGTTCTGTCAAAAAAGATTTCTTCCTACACAAACAACATATTTCGCTATGATACACTTGAATTTATGAAAGCTGCTTCAACTTTGGAGGATTACGAAAAAGCCGACTTTGCCCGGGCGGAACGGGGCATAAGAAACAACAGACGGAAACTTGTGCCGTGTTGCTCTGGTGGGCACTATAACATGGCGTACAATAAGAGATAAATCAAGGATTTTTTTGAAGACAAAGA
>JAZRSP010000307.1:0-4132 GCA_045651565.1 Victivallaceae bacterium
GCTGAAAAATTTCTTTTATAGCAAAAAACTCTAAAAATATCATAGATTTATTTCTGGAAATTAATTATTTTTTTTTGGTTTTTTAATGTAAAAAGTATTGTTAATAATAATTTTTGTACTATAATTAATACCAGACAAAAGATAAAACAGATTTTTTGGAATTTGATTGATGGGTAGAAAAGTAAAAAAATTTAATATTAAAGATTTGGCAAAAGAGGCTGGGGTATCGATTTCGACTGTATCAAGAGTTTTGAATAACCACCCTGATGTCAGTGAATCTTTGCGTAAAAAAGTTTTGGCGATTATTGAAAAAAATAATTTTACACCAGACAAGGCGACGGAGAGACCATTCCGAATCAATGTTGTTATTGGGGTGGGCGATATTACCGATTATATTTCAAGTATTTTGACCGGAATTGAAGTTACGGCGAATAAAGAAAATATCGAAATTTCCATACAGAGAGTTACGGGTAGAATTTCCCTTTTGAATAACTGCCGTATCTGGCGAAGTGATGCATTAATCATCATCAGCGGAAATGACTTGCTTGCACAAGTGCCGGAAGTTGCAAATGCAGAGATCCCCTGCATGCTGATTAATTCCAAAATTGACCATCGCAATGTCGGCTGTATCAATAACGAATTTTCTTTTACGATGAATCAGTTATTGAACCACCTGCATTCATTTGGCCATAAAAAAATTGCGTTTTTATCTGCTTCTCCGGTAACGCTTGACAGTTACAAAAAGAGGATTACGGTATATAAAGAATTTATGAGTTCTATTGGGGAGAAGCCTAATAAGTTATTGATTCCGCCTTATCGGGTAGCCCATATTGAAGGGATTGGGATTGATAAGGAGGCAGGGTATCAATCGACTTTGCAATTACTTTTCCAACATCCCGAGGTAACTGCGATTGCCTGTGCTAATGATGAATTGGCAATTGGCTGTTACAAGGCATGTTTTGACTATGGGAAAAGGATTCCGCAGGATATTTCAATTGTTGGATTTGACGACCAGTCATTTGCAAAATACATGACACCGAGTTTAACAACCGTGAAATTGCACTTGGCACAAGCAGGAAAATTGGCGGTAAAATCCTTGAATGATTACATCAGAGGCAAAGCAAATTCACTTCCGCAACTTGATTTGCCGACGGAATTGATTGTCCGCAATAGCGTGGCGAGAATAGTAGAAAAATAAAATATCACATGGGGTGATATTAAGCAATAGTGATGTGGGGATGAAAACAAAAAGAAAAATCTTCGCATTAGTTGATATTAATGAGGACGGTATTCCCATTAATATTTTAATTCAAAAGAAAACACGAAAGGAAAACAAAAAAATGAAAAAATCAATGTATTTTACTTTGATTGAGTTGTTGGTAGTTATCGCTATCATCGCAATTTTGGCTGGAATGTTATTGCCCGCTCTCAACAAAGCACGTGCAACTGCTCGCAAAGCAAGCTGTATCAATAATTTGAAACAGTTGGGTTTGGCTAATGGTATGTACGAAAATGATTTCAATGGTATGTTGCCAGGTTCAGTAAATGCTATTGACGGCGATATGATTTTCTGGGCACACCACCTCTGTGAAGGTAAAGCTCCTTATACTGATTCTACAGAAAATCGTGCAGGGTGGGGTAACTATACTCAGTGGAAAGTTACCTATTGTCCGACATTGTCTGTAATCAGAAGTACACACCCCAGATTTGCTTGCTATGGCGCAGAACAAACTTTGACTGCTACAGAAAAAACTGAATTGGGTAATTATATTTTGGAACAAACCCACAGATATCACAATGTAAAACAGATGAAAAATGCTTCACAGACTATTGCTTATGCAGAAGCATGTAGAAGAAATGCTGTTGGTGCAGGTTTCTTGAGATTCGCTGGCGAAAATGCTGATAATAATAATGGTAATATTGACTTCAGTCGCCATGATGGAACTTGTAATATCGTTTTCGTTGATGGACACGCAGAAGGTATGACTGCTGAAAAAATGCAAGATTCTCCATGGAAGTTCACCAAATATATCGATAAAACTGGTGTTGCTAAATAATCCAAAATTTTGTTGATTACACAAATTCAAGCCGTAGAGTAAAATCTGCGGCTTTTTTTGTGCAAAGGAACGGAAACTAACAATGCCGAACGGGTAAGAACGGTATGGAGGCTGTATTTGCCTTCGTGGTACGCCCACCACCGTCATTCAGAGGGGCAAAGCCCCGAAGAATCCAGTGTAAGTGTCGCAAGACACGCTATAAAAAAGTGGCAGGAATTTATTTCGTGCCACACAACCCGTAATTCTTAATTATGAATTCTTAATTCTGTGCGACACAAACCATAATGATGAATTAAATTTTTTTTCGGGTAATCTGCAATTATTTTCCAGATTTTGCGCAAAAAAAAGCTTTTTATTTAAAAATATCCTTGAAAAATTGAAAAAAATGTTTATATTAGAAGTAAAAGTTTAGAAATTAATATTTTTTTGAGGTATTATATGTTTATTGAAAGACAACTTAAAGAGATCATAAGACAGGGAAGTAAATTTTTCCCTGCAATATTATTGACCGGACCACGGCAGGTAGGTAAGACGACCTTTTTGCGCAAAATGGCAGAGCCGGAGCGGAAATATGTGACATTAGATGATGCCAGTGTACGGTTATTGGCACAAGAAGACCCGAAGGCATTTATTGAAAAATTTTCTCCGCCGGTTTTGATTGATGAAATTCAGTATGTGCCTGAATTATTAAATTATATAAAAATTATCATAGATGAAAAGCGATTTAATGAGCCGGAAAATGCAAAAGGTCTTTATTGGTTGACCGGGTCACAGCGTTTCCCATTAATGAAAGGGGTAGCAGAATCTTTGGCTGGTCGGATTGGTATTTTTGAGATGTCGGGCTTATCCCAGTCAGAGTTAGAAATTAAACCTAATGTCCCTTTCACTCCTGAACGGTTATTCGGTAGCGAGAGCGGAATTTCATGTGGGGAAGTATTTAAGCGTATTTGGACTGGAAGTTATCCGGAGGTAATTAATGCTACGCCGCAAGAACGTGATTTTTTTTATTCAAGTTATATTGCAACTTATTTGGAGAGAGATATTCGGAACTTAACGAAAGTGCATGATCTTGATAAGTTTTATAAGTTTTTATGTTCTTGTGCAGCGCGCACCGGACAATTACTTAATAATGCTGAACTTGCTCGTGATGCCGGGATTGATAGCAAAACTGTTCTGAGTTGGTTGTCTATTTTGACTTCTTCGAGAATATTATACTTATTGCAACCATATGCAGGAAGTTTGACTTCCCGATTGGTGAAATCTCCTAAATTGTATATGTTGGATACCGGATTGTGTTCTTATCTTACTCGTTGGCCATCACCGGAAACATTGGAAGTTGGTGCGATGAGCGGGGAATTTTTTGAAACATGGTGTATATCTGAAATTTTAAAAAGTTATTGGAATGCAGGTATAAATGAACCTCCATTGTTTTTTTTCAGAAACAAGGATCAGAAAGAGGTTGATTTGCTTATTGAAACTGAAGACGGTTTCTATCCGGTAGAATTTAAAAAATCATCTACTCCAAAAGTGGATGATGTAAAACATTTTTCTACATTGGAACGGCAGAATGTAAAATTGAAAAAAGGAGTAGTTGTTTGTTGTTGTTCTGAAATAATGCCTTTACCGAATAAAAATGTTTTATGTATTCCGGCAAATTTAATTTAAGATATTGTTGTTTTCGGCAAAACTGGAAAATAATTCCAGATTTGCCGATTTTTTTTTGTGTTTGCAGCTGAACCGCAAAGCCTTGCCATGACAACCATGGATGGGCATGCTATGGAGGGGGGAGAGTTGTGCCGATATGCTTGGGAAATCTGTTATTCCTGAGAGTTATGGGAGTAGGGTTGAGTGTAGTGTCGGACTGGTCTATAAAAATCACGAATGCACACGAATTTACCCGAATAATAATTTTAAAAAGGAGATTTGAGTGGCGTCGAAAATCTCCGTAGTTGGCGAAACCGTGGCAAAAGATAAAAGCATCATTCCCTAAAAAAAGCGGGATGATGTCTTTTAATATTTTGCCACATTTACACTCCACCAAACCGCTTCCAAGCTAACCAAACTCACAAGTATCC
>JAZRSP010000308.1:0-4381 GCA_045651565.1 Victivallaceae bacterium
CACCTGCAACAACACGGGTTGTACAAATTGAACCGGGTCCGATACCGACTTTGATACCGTCCGCACCTGCGTCAGAGAGAACTTTTGCTGCTTCACGAGTAGCAATATTTCCTGCAACTACATCGACTTTATCGCCGAAAGTCTGCTTGAAAATTTTCAAAGTTTCGATAACACCCTTTGAGTGACCGTGCGCAGTATCAAGTACAAGGACATCAACTCCGGCATTAACCAATGCTTCAGCGCGTTCCATATTATAGGGACCGACTGCCGCACCGACACGCAACTGGTGCTGGTCATCACGATTGAAATTGGGTTTATCTTCAGTACAGAGAGATTTTACATCTGAATATGAATAGAGTCCGGTAATATGTCCTGCTTCGTCAAGCAATGGCAATTTGCCGATACGGTTAGCGGTCATAATTTCGTAAGCCTTTTTGATTGAGCAGCCGTCATCGGTTGTAATCAAATTTTTGGTCATTACATCAGAAATTTTCACTGAATAATCGGTGATAAATTTAATATCTCTTGCAGTCAAAATTCCGAGAAGTTTGCCATTATCGTCAATAATCGGGAAACCGGAGAAAGAAAGACGCTTTGCGCTTTTGAGGTTAAGGAGTTCTGCAACAGTCATATTGGCATTGCAGCAAACGGGGTTTTTGATAATTCCGTTCAAATAACCTTTTACCTTGCGAACTTCCTCGACCTGGCGTTCTACGGTCAAGTTTTTGTGAATAATACCTAAACCGCCGAGTTGAGCCATAGCGATTGCCATTTTGCTCTCTGTGACAGTATCCATAGCGGCACTGATCAAAGGCACATTCAACTTCACATTTCGGCTGAATTTACTGCTCAAATCTGCTTCATCAGGAAGAAAATCGGCATACTGAGTGATTAATGAGACATCGTCAAAAGTCAATCCTTCAAATTTGAAAGATTCCATAAATTGATCCAAGTAGCTAGACATAACTAAACCTTTCCGTTAGCGTATATTAATATGTTCTAATTACCAACATAATATATCATAAAATCCTTTTTTTTCAAGTTAAAATAGTAAAATTTACCTAAAAAAAATGGATATCCGCAAAGATTTAATTTTTATCTTGCACGATTTGCTGTAATTCTGCCGAACTCTGACGGATTTGCAGCAAACTTTTAAGCAATTCTGCACCACTCATTATTTGCAGCACCATATAGCACAAACTCTCAAAAATTATTGCTCCATTAACTGCCGCAATTTGCTTGATTATTAATTTCACCTCTGACGGCCAATCTAAACTTTTACAGAAAAACGCAAGAAAAAGCACCAAAAACGAATCCAACAAAAGCACCGCCGCAAAGAAAAACAGAAAAAGCAACTTACTATTAAATTCAAATTGCTTCCGAGAAAATTTCCGTTGGGGATACAATAAACCTATGTAAACTCCCAAAGTCCCGGTGATAATCGTCGCAAATTCCAATAATTCACGATAAATTGCCAAAAAATCTGAACTTGACAAATACTTCCCATAAATCGCACAAAAAACTATCAGCAACACTCCGAAAATTATTCCTGCAACTTTCAACATCTGCCATTTCCTATCATGCTTAAATCGATTTTTTCTTGCAATTCTTTGAGAATTTTGACGCCGCTCGGAATTGATTTTTCTAAATTATCGAATAGTTTACTGTCAAAAAACTGAGTAATTTTCATCCTCCCTGCCCGATAAATTTTATGGTCATTTTTGAGCTTAAATGCCAAAGTTGCACTAGGGTTTGTGATAAGTTCATTCTCCCAATTTTCAATAATTTTTTTCAAAACATTGAGAGTTGGAGTAAAATTTAATTCCAAAGAAATTTTTTGAGTATTTTCGACCAGTTCATACGGTATGGTGTTGCTAAAAAAACGCAAAATTTTTTGCCACAACTCGCACTCTTCCGCTTTCTGAAAAGTAAATACACCGCTTTTGATAATTTTTGTAATTCTATCGTGATTTTTCAAAACAAAATCAAGCGAATCGGGATCATAAATTGCCCGAAACTTAATTGAGTTCACCCCATTTTTCTGCATGATAAAATCACGAAAATTATTTAGGTAATTTTCAAAATTACTCCGCCCGTCAAGTTTCCTGAATAGATCAAGCACCCCGATAAACCGCATTGCAGGAATTATCCAGAAAAACGACGGATAACCGACAATCGCACAATTTTTCAAATCCATCGTATCCGTTTTAAGATTAAACCCTGCCCGATTAAATATCGACAAAGCATAAATTTTGTTATTATGCGAAAAATTTTCATTCCACATCGTCACCAGAAATTGAGAACCATTCTCACACGCTGAACAACACAATGTCCGCAACTTATCGCCATTACCGATTTGAGTCTGCAAAATTGTTTTGTCCTCCAAATAACAATCAAGACTCCGACAAATCTCCGTCATATCCTGTTCCGTCGCCCCCTCTGTGCGAAAAAACTTAACTCGACACTCCATAAAATCACTCCTTTTACAGAAATGTCATTTCCGTCAACTTCGCTTCTGTCCTGCTCTATTTTGGCAACAAAAAAATCAGAAGTCGAAATTTATCCGACTTCTGATAAATAATAACTGTCAAGCAATCAATTATTTATTGATTAATAGTAATATGTCTGTTCTTTGGGATTTTCTCCATATTGATTCAGACCCGGCTGCGAATCCTGGCAATAGAAAACCAACAAAATAATCGGCCCCACACACGGCACCAATCCCCAAAGCAAATTCCAACCGCTTCTTCCGGTATCATGAAGACGGCGAACCGCTACTGACAAATTCGGAATCAACAACACCAAACCGACCACCCCACTTGCAAGATTAACAAGAGCACTAAAAATTCCACAAATATTAGCGAATTCTTCTGAACCTGACGCCACACCCACACCAACCAAAATCATACTAATAATCTGAAAAGCCACATTCACAATAATATTAAACAATTGCCACAACCAATATTCTTTTCTGCGAGCACGACCTGAAAAATCTGCATACTTTTTCAATGCTGTAAACATATTGACATCATTCATAATTTCACCCTTTCGTTTGATGTTTTTGTTTATTGTTATTTTTTTACATTCATTGAAACAAACAACTGCTCCAATAAACCACATTATAGATAATATAATCACACTTTTCTCAATTGTCAAGTGGTTTTAAAACAAATTAAAATTTTTTATATGATTACACATCCGTTTCCAAACAAAAAAAAGAAGGCTCTCTTGTTTGAGAACCTTCTTTGAAATTTCGCAGAGCAAATGATTAACGTTTGCTGAACTGGAAGCGACGACGTGCGCCAGGCTGACCGGGTTTCTTACGTTCCTTGACGCGAGCGTCACGAGTAAGCATACCGCTTGCTTTCAAATCGCCACGAAGAGCTTCGTCCATAAGAACCAAAGCACGAGCAACACCGTGACGGATAGCGCCTGCCTGACCAGAAACACCACCACCGCAAACATTTGCAGTAATATCAACTTTGCCTTCTTTGTCAGCAACTTTCAAAACCTGCATAATGTAACCGGGAAGAGCAACTACTTTGAAATATTCATTCATATCTTTGCCGTTAACGATAACTTTACCGGTACCTGCGGTCATACGAACGCGAGCTACTGAACATTTACGGCGACCTGTTGCACAAAATTCATTAATATTAGCCATGATTTACTTCTCCATGCTTACTTTTACAGGTTTCTGAGCGGTCTGCGGATAATCGGGTCCTGCATAAACTCTCAATTTACGGAACTGGGCACGGCCCAAACGACCATGAGGAAGCATACCCCAAACAGCACTTTTGATAATGCGAGCGGGATCACTTTCACGAAGTTTTTCGGGAGTAGTGATTTTGAGACCGCTACGATATCCGGTGTATTTCTGATATTCTTTTCTGATATCTTTTTTACCGGTGAATACAGCTTTTTCTGCATTGATAACGATAACGAAAGCACCGGTATCAACGTGAGGAGTATAGGTCGGCTTGTCTTTGCCGCGAAGAGCATTAGCGATTTTGACCGCCATGCGACCAACAGGAGCTTCAGAAGCGTCAAAAAGGAGATAGCCTCTTTCAATTTCTCCGACTTTTGCCAAATAAGTTTTCATAAAAATTACCTTTTTAAATAATGTTAAAAATTTTCAACAGTTTTGCCGCCAAGCATTTACCGTTACTTGACAACCGTATGGAGCGAACTGTTTCTTATCAAGACATATTCAACACATGCCCCTCACGCCCCCTTGGTGATCTCACAAATGTTGGATGATCGGCCCCATAAATAGACCACCAAGTCCTATTAATATACCACAACAATTAAAAATGTCAAGCAAATATCAACATTTTTTTCATTTTTTTAACACATTTCTTAAAAAAAATAAAATTCCTCT
>JAZRSP010000309.1:0-1018 GCA_045651565.1 Victivallaceae bacterium
GTTTTTTATGTACATCGCTTTTATGGTTGTGAAGGTAAAAGGGGGACTGAATAAGTAAAGCCCGAAACGCTACCTGTCTCAGATCACAACGGTAATTTTTTAAGATTTTTTTGAGAACTTTTGGATTGTCTCATTTACAAATTTTTCATATTTTCATAGCAAAATTTTATATAAAACTCTTGACATCGTAATATTAGACCATTATATTACAACAAAAATTGTTATGGCGTAAAAATTATTATGGTTGATTATGAAAATTTTATTCTCATGGGTTGGTCACGCTGATTTGCTAGGATTTGCTGGAATGAATCAGGAGGCTCAAACGCAAGTTTATGCTCTTATCAAAAAGCAGGATTTCACAGCATCTGGTCCAGTAAAAATAACCATTTCGCAGGAGAGTTTTGATAAAATCGTTTTGTTATGGAACTACGACGCACTCGAGTTGATGGAACAATATCGGAAATATTGCGGCGAACATACTGCCATTATCCACGCTCCAATTACCAATCCGACCGATTACCGGGCGGTTTACTGTGCTGTACGAGATGTGGTTGAAGCAAACTGCACACTTGAAGATGAACTTTATTATCTGCTTTCTCCCGGAACTCCGGCGATGGCGGCAGTATGGGTATTGCTGGGAAAAACCAAGTTTCCAGGAAAGTTCCTTCAAACCTATAACAACAAGGTGTCGTATACGGAGATCCCCTTTGATATGACGGCAGACTTACTTCCTGATCTGTTGAATAAAGCAGACCGCTTGATAGAAAATCTGCCGGATGTTTCTCTAGTTGCCGGTTTTGAGGATATTACTGGCAATAGCACAGCTATTCGCCAAGCAGTCTTGCGTGCCTCAAAGGCGGCAATGCACAGTGTTCCAGTTCTGATTATCGGCGAAAGCGGTACTGGAAAAGAGATGTTTGCCCGGGCAATTTGGAAAGCCGGCCCACGCAAGGACAAGTCTTTTGAAGCAATTAACTGTGCCGCCTTGCCAGCCAATTTGCTTGAAGCAGAACTTTTC
>JAZRSP010000310.1:0-2319 GCA_045651565.1 Victivallaceae bacterium
TTATTACTTGCTTCCAGCGTATCTGTGGACAGATACTCATATAATTACTCCAGTTGAATACGGAGTAATTGCTGCCGCAGATTGGACTATTGATACTGCTAATGATATAACTAATCTTTTTAATCTTATGATATCAAGATCTCAAGATCTTTTCAACGATGCATACAATTATATATTTTCAGGAGGATTTTTGGAATGAGAATTTTATTATTACTTTTTTGTTTTATGTGTTACTCTTGTTTCGGAACTGATAATTTAGCGTTAGCGCTGCGCTTTTACAAAGGTAATCCGTATTTAAATAATCCTGAAAAATCCTTATTCAGGCAAATTGACATTGCAGAACAAAAATATGCAAATAACAAGATTAAATTATCATTGATTTATTATCTGAAGGGATTGGCCTGTGAACGTAAAAATGAGATTAATAATGTGGAAATCAATTACTTGAAATCGCTGAAAAACAATCCGACATATATAGATGCAATGCTTGCATTGATGAGAATAAAAAAACAATTAGGAAAAATAAATGAATATAACAAAATACATGAATCTGCAATCAGCGCAATTACGCGAGAAATAGAAAACATTGATAAAGATAGTTTTTTTGAGAAACATATTCTTTCGGATCCTCATTTTAGGTATGCCGTCGAAAATGCTTTAATTCCAAGTATATATAATAAAACGAAAGTCATTATTAAGATAAAAAGACATAATATCAAACAGTACTTGAAAAATGCATTAAAACAATTAACCAAAAGTCAATGAATTTTATCAAAATTTTTTTCAAGAATAAAAATGGTGTCATTCTATTAAAAATGGTGTTATTCTATGGAAAGATATATAAATTAATACTTTATGATTTAATTATTCCGTCCGCTAAAGGATATTTATATGATTCGACTGTTGCTAGCTACAATATTTTTTCTTCCGCTGTTGCTTTCTGCGGAAACAATCGTTGTCAAAACGAAAGCTCCGCAGAACAGGAATGCGGTGTTTCAGTACCGTGTTCCCAAAGGGTACGACAAGAACCGGCGCGAGATGTATCGTGTATTGGTGATTTCCGGCGGCAGAAATACTGATGGAAAAGCCGATGCTTCCGGTCGTATGGGTTGGGGCAAATGGTGTGATGATAACGGAATCTTTCTTGTCGCTCCCGGTTTGAAAAATGATAACTATTGGGAACCGGAAGTCTGGTCAGGAAGGGCTTTGCAGAGAGCAAAGTCCCGATGGATTTTTTTATACCATGCAATAAAAAAATACCCTTGCAGGCCTTCAATCGTGAAGAGCAACACACTCAAGGGTACAGATCTGATGTAACACCTGTTTCGCAGAAGTCAAATTTTTCTGGATTTTTTTGTTCCACACGCCCGCCGCCCCGGAAAAGAAACGGCAGAAAGTTCGACTGATCCGACTGGCCGTTTCCCATAGCACACGAGGCACAGTCCTGAAATTTTCCGAAAAACAGCAGTTGCAAATCCCGCAGGCTGTGCTATATTATTGTTGATTTTACAAAAATTCAAAACAGAACAACCCGGGGAAAAAAATGCGGATCGATCTTGCAGAGCACAGCGACCTTGTACGGGGTACGGTGGAAATGGAGGAAACTTCGGAGGGTGTCCGATGTAGCCGTTTCCCCGGCGATATCACTGAAACTTTTCTGGCTGAAGAACAGCCTTTTGCTGAAGCGGCCTTTGCCACCAGCGGCATCCGGATCGCACTGGTGACGGACAGCAATCAGATCCGTCTGCGTTTTGCCCGGGGCCGTACTTTTTCTGAAAACGGCGCATCCGTGGATATTCTGGTGGACCGAGCAGAGTGCCACTCGTTCCGCTCGGATGAAGACGCCGAAGACTTTATCGTCAATCTGGATCTGGACCCGGTGGAAGGCGACGAAGGTCATGAAGTGGAAATTTATTTCCCTTACCTCTCCGAAGTGCTGATCCGGGATTTTGAACTTTCCGACGGCTCGCTTTTCCGCCCCAGTTATGCCGGAGATGACCGCATCCTTTATCTCGGGGATGCCGTGACACAGGGCGTGGGGGCAAGTTCCCCTTTCCGTACCTTCCCTGCACTGGTTTCTGCCGAACTGCGGATGGACTTTATCAACTGGGGCCTGGAAGGAAGCACCTGTTCCGCCCGTCTGGCCGGACTGGCGCTTTCCCAGGAGTGGCAGACGGCGATCCTTGCCTACGGTATCCATGACTATTGTACATCAGTTCCGTTGGACACTTTTGCCGATGAGCTTGAGAGTGCCCTCCGGCATTTGAGCGGTCGCGGCGGGGTACGGCTTTTTGTCGCCACCATGTGGAACCTGCCGGA